>JBEHCB010000161.1:0-8873 GCA_041192885.1 Actinomycetota bacterium | reverse complement strand
TTCCATTTGGGGTATGCACCGCTAACACCACTGCTGGCGCTGAGGCGCCGAAGACATCCTCAGGGCTCGCGACAACCTGCACCCTCAGCGAACCTTGGGTGCCGTCGTAATTCTGTTTGATGCGCTCTGCAAGTGCCCGGCGGTCAACTGCTGGATCTTGCGCGACGACTGTGGCCAGCCCGATTCGCCGAGTGCCATCGACCATCGCGCTGGATTTCGCCCGCCAATAGGTGTCGATATACGACACCCCCGGCTCCGCGACCATTTTCTTGACTAGGGGCAGCACTAATCCTGCGTCTTTATCGACATCGTTGGGCACCTGGATGTAGACCTTCGCCACCGTGGCGCCATCGAAATTCTGGGCGATGAGTTGAGCGACTTTGGCGCTGTCGCTGGACGGATCGTCGTAGCCCTCAGTTTTCAGGTTTCCGAAGACCTGCCAACCCAGCCCCCCGCACAGAAGCACGATGACCGCATAGATGGCTAAAGCCAGTTTCGCCCTTCGGGCCGCGAAATGTCCCAGGCGCTCAAACATGCGCACATCGCCTCTCATCTGATTACTCTGCTCAACCATGAATCGGGAGCAACACGGCAAGCGTAGCCGCGCAGCCCGGGCGTGCGCAGTGGCATCGCTTGCTGCAGCCGCCTTGTTGCTAGCCAGCGGCTGTGAAATTCCGCAACGCAACAGTGCGGCCATGGCCCCTGCTGCGGCCGGAAACCGCGCACTGTCCGCTACTCAAAGCCCATCATCCTCGACGACCGTAAATGCGTCGACCTCCGCATCGCCGACGCCAACAAGACCGAAGACTTTGAAGCCTCCGAGCGATCAGCGAACCTTGCGCAAGAAAACTCGGATGGTCGGTCCCTACTCGCCCAAGTCGGTGACCGCATCCGGCTTTGGCACAGTGATCGCGGCGAACATGATGTACCGCCACACAATCTCGGTGTTTTCAAGCGATGGCAAACTGCGCAAGACCGTAAGCGACACAGTCGACTTGGCGAAATTCGGTGTCAAGGCTGTCAAGCCTGGCAAGTACCGCGGTGCGCCCGTCGAAAGTGCATTTTCTCCCGACGGTAAGACAGCGTGGATTTCCAACTATGCGATGTACGGCAAAGGGTTCAGTGCTGAGGGCAAAGACAATTGCCCGGGGCGCAACAGTCTGAGTCGGTCCTTTGTTTACCGCCTCGATGTCAGCAGCAAGACCATCACCGGCGTTGTGCAAGTCGGAAAGACTCCGAAGTTTCTGGCCACAACTCCGGATGGCAAGTATCTGCTGGTCAGCAACTGGTGCTCGTATGACCTGTCTATCGTCGATGTGAAGTCGATGAAGCAGGTTGCGTCGTTGCCGATGGGTCCGCACCCACGCGGAATTGCGGTTACCAAAGATTCGAAAACCGCATATGTCGCGGTCATGGGCGGTGCAGGGTTGCGGGTTGTCGATATCGAGAAACGAACATCAAGCTGGATTCGGGGAACAGGCGTCGCGCCGCGGCATGTTGTGATTTCGCCAGATGAGAACTGGCTGTACGTGTCTGTCAATGGCACCGGCCAGGTGGTCAAGGTCGATCGTCTGCGAAAGTCCGTGGTTTCCAGAGTGAGAACCGGTTCCCAGCCGCGCAGTCTCACTATCGCGCCCGATGGCCGCTCTATCTACGTCGTCAACTACGACTCGGCGACCATGTCCAAGGTGCGGACAAGCGATATGAAGATCTTGCAGACAATGAAGACGGATGTGCACCCAATCGGCATCACGTACGACACCGTGACAAACGCCGTGTGGGTGTCGTGCTACCGCGGGACGATTTACATCTTCAATGACAGGTGATTGGTAGCCCCTAAAGCGCCGTCAGCCGCGACGGGCGGCGGCGAATGTCGGCCGCAGATAGAGCGAGCCTTGCAGCGCCAAGGACGCCTCCACCTGCGCCATCGCTCGCACCAAGACGGCTTCCTGGTCGCGGCCGGCAATGAACGCCAACCCCACGGGCAAGCCGTTGATGATGCCCATCGGCAAGCAGCCAATTGGGAATCCAGCAATGGCTGCCGGTCGGGTTACCGGCGAAGCAAGGCCCTGGTCGCCGTTCGTCAGGTCGATCTTCCACGCGGGAGCATACGAAGGCGCAATCAGCACATCGTTGTTCTCAAGTGCAGGTAGCAGGCACTCGTCAAGTGCCCATGCGAGATTACGGCTGCGAGCGCCTGCGTACTTCTCGTTGGCGCGGCCGCCCGATGCGGCCGCTTTTTCCAACAAGTCGTGGCCGAACCACGGCATCTCGACGCCCGCGTGAGCCTTCTCATGTTCGATGACTTCTGCAAGTGACATCGGCCCGCCCGGTCCGCGGCTGCGCAGGTGAGCTGAAAGGTCGTCCACCAGCTCGTGCAGCAGCACGACCAACTCGTCTTGACCAACGGCCGGCGGTGGAGTTGGGGCGTCGCTCTCGCTGATTGCGAAACCAGCATCATGAAGTGCCGCGACAACTGATTCGAACAGCGCATCCGTTGCCGGGTGGCCACTTCGGTAATTGCGCAGAGCGCCGATCCGCACGTTGGCGCCGGGTTTATCGCTGGTGGCTTCATTCGCGACCGCGAACAAGGTGCCTGACATATCGCCCCGGAGAACATCGAGCAGCAACGCTGCATCTTGCACACTGCGCGCCAGTGGCCCAGGCGAGTCTTGGCTGGCGCTGATGGGGATGACCCCGCGTCCGCTGACAGAACCGACTGTCGGCTTGATCCCGACCACGCCGTTCAGCGACGCTGGGCAGACGATTGAGCCATCTGTTTCGCTGCCGACGGCGACGGGCGCAAGTCCAGCTGCGACAGCAGCGCCAGATCCGGATGACGAACCGCCCGCACTGCGATCCAACGACCATGGGTTCCCGGTCAAGCCGCCCACTGCAGACCAACCACTGGAGGAGTGAGATGAGCGGATATTCGCCCACTGTGACAAGTTGGTGGCGCCGAGGATGATGGCGCCGCTCTTTCGCAGGTGCTGAACTAGTTCTGCATCGTGGGTGACGGGGCGATTGCTGAGACTGGTTGCGCCTGCAGTGCCAGGCAGTCCCACGGCCTCGATGTTGTCCTTGATCAGAACCGGCAAGCCGTGCAGCGGGCCCAGTAGCTCGCCTCGCGAGCGTTGCTCGTCTCGTTCGCGGGCTGTGGCAAGGGCATCGCTGTTGACAGCCAGGATGCTGCGCAAAGCAATCTGCGAATCCGGCGCATCCACCTGCGCGATGCGCGAGAGAAGTATCGAAACCAGAGCTTCGCTGGTGGTTTCTCCTGCGGCTAACGCATCAAGGCTCGCCGCGGCTGAGGTGTAAGCCAGGTTGCTGCTGGCAAGGTGCGGGTCGGCATGCATGGTCGAAGTCTTGCGGAATACTTGCCGCCATGCCTACCGACGTCGTCGCGGATGCGCGCGAAGCACATGATGCGGCCAAGCGATGAGCAAACCCGCCGGCAAGCGCGGCAGCCGTAGGGCGGGTTTGGCGGTCATTACCGCCAACGTCAACGGCATCCGCGCTGCCGCACGTCGCGGTGGTCTGGATTGGTTGCATCAGGCTGACGCCGATGTCATCTGCTTGCAAGAGGTGCGGGCAACACATGAGCAACTTCACGAAGTGCTCTCCGCTTCGCCCTTGCGCGACTTGCATGTGTTCCATGACCCGGCGCCAAGTCTTGGCCGAGCGGGCGTTGCTGTGCTGTCCAAGTACCCGTTCACTGCGACCAGAAACAGCGTTCGACATGTGCCACTGGATCGCAGCGGCCGTTGGATCGAGGCTGACATCGACAGCGGCGTTGGCCCGTTGACCATCGTCAGCACCTATGTACATGCGGGCGAAGTGGGCACAACTCGGCAGGATGAAAAGTACGCATTCCTGGCCGCGATGGATAAGCGCGTGAAGTCACTCGCGACCAAGGCAGCCAAAGGTGAGCGCCAGGTGTTGGTGTGCGGTGATTTCAACATTGCCCACAAAGAGATCGACATCAAGAACTGGCGGGCCAACCGCGAGAATGCCGGCTTCTTGCCTGATGAGCGGGCATACCTGGATCGGTGGTTCGCATCTGCGCATTGGGATGACTTAGGTCGGCGGTTCGGAGGCCCTGGCCCTGGCCCGTACACCTGGTGGTCGTGGCGTGGTCGCGGGTTCGACACCGACGGCGGTTGGCGGATTGATTATGTGATGGCCTCCGCCGCAATCGCGGGTTTGGCAACCGGTGTCGAGGTCGGCAAAGCGCCTTCGTATACCGAGCGCTGGAGTGATCACGCGCCTGTCACAGCGACCTTCGCCGCCCCATCGCGCCGCTAGGCTTTTGCTGTGGCATTGCGGGAACTTGTGTACGGCATTTATCGCCGCCGCTTGCGCAATCAGGTCCACCATGTGCCGCCGCCGCGGCATGTTGGCATCATCTTGGATGGCCACCGCCGTTGGGCCGCCACGCAACAGCAATCGAGCGCCCATGGCCACCGCGCAGGGGCCGACAAGATCACTGAATTCCTCACCTGGTGCGAGGACCTGCATGTCGAGGTTGTCACTTTATGGCTGCTCTCCAGCGACAATCTGAACCGACCGACCGAAGAACTTGACCCGCTGTTGGCGATTATCGGTGAGGCGGTCGAAGATCTGTCCGCCAAGGGTCGGTGGCGGATTCACCCGATGGGCACGTGGAACTGCTTGCCCGCGCATCTGCGGGAATCGCTTGAGCGCGTGCGTTCGCAGAACACGAATCCCAACCAAATGTTGGTGAACGTTGCTGTGGGTTACGGCGGCCGCCGCGAGGTCGTCGATGCGGTGAAGTCACTCCTCGCCGCGCACGCGAACGCAGGCACATCGCTGGAAGAACTCGCAGAGGTCATCGACGTCGAGCACATCGCAGAGCACTTGTACACCGCCGGCCAGCCAGACCCAGACCTCGTCATCCGCACCAGCGGCGAGCAGCGCTTAGGCGGATTCCTGTTGTGGCAGAGCCAGTACTCGGAGTTCTATTTCTGCGAGGCGTACTGGCCCGATTTCCGGGAGATCGACTTCCTGCGAGCGGTCCGCGCATACAGCCGGCGCAGTCGCCGATTCGGCGCCTGATCACACGAGTGCTCCTGGCCGGATGTGGCAGGAGCGACCATGAAGATGAACTTCTGGCCAGCCCACTGCAGATGTCGGCGCGTCACCACACATGGCAAGGCACGAGCGCATAGCGTGGCGCACCACGTCACCGCGATGACCTGCAGGAGGGTGTGTGAGCACCGCCAAACCTTCGACATCAAACAGCTCGCGTGCGAAGTCGGCGGCAAAGCCCCGGTCTAAACAGACCACACCCACTGCGGTGCGGACATATGTGCTGGACACCAGCGTTCTTTTATCCGATCCGCAGGCGCTCTTCCGATTTGATGAGCACAACATCGTGCTGCCCGTGGTTGTCATCACTGAGCTTGAGTCCAAGCGCCACCATCCGGAGCTTGGATATTTCGCCCGAACTGCGCTGAGAATTCTTGATGACTTGAGGATCAAGCACGGCCGCTTGGACTTGCCGATGGAACTCGGCGAGCAAGGCGGCACATTGACAGTTGAGCTGAACCACCAGTCGATGGACAACCTTCCCGACGGATTCCGGTTGGGAGACAACGACAGCCGCATCCTTGCTGTCGCCTGCAACCTGCAGGCTGAGGGCCGCGATGTCGTCCTCGTGTCCAAAGACCTTCCCATGCGCATTAAGGCTTCAAGCGCTGGTTTGGTGGCCGATGAGTACCGAGCCGAGTGGGTTCAGGCCACGGGCTGGAGCGGCATCGTCGAGTTGGCTGCCACAGCAGCGCAGGTGGATGAGCTGTACGAGAACGGCAATGTGGCGCTCGATGCAGCCCGCGAACTTCCCTGCAACACCGGGCTGATCTTGAGCAGCGACCGCGGAAATGCCCTCGGCCGAGTGATGGGTGATGGCAGCGTGCAGTTGGTCAAGGGTGACCGGGAAGCCTTCGGATTGCATGGTCGCAGCGCCGAGCAGCGGATTGCCTTGGATTTTCTCTTGGATCCGAAGATCGGCATCGTGTCGATGGGCGGCAGCGCCGGCACCGGCAAGAGCGCGCTTGCGCTGTGCGCGGGCTTAGAAGCAGTGATGGAGCGACGCCAGCATCGCAAGGTGATCGTGTTTCGGCCGTTGTATGCGGTCGGAGGCCAAGAGCTTGGTTACTTGCCCGGGTCTGAATCGGAGAAGATGAACCCTTGGGCGCAAGCCGTCTTCGACACCTTGGGTGCCGTGGTCAGTGACCGGGTCATCGATGAGGTGATGGACCGGGGGTTGTTGGAAGTTCTGCCACTGACCCACATCCGCGGCCGTTCGTTGCACGACGCCTTCGTCATCGTCGATGAGGCCCAATCGCTCGAGCGCAATGTCTTGCTGACGGTGCTGTCCCGAATCGGCCGCGATTCGCGTGTGGTGCTGACCCACGATGTTGCCCAGCGCGACAACCTCCGAGTTGGCCGCCACGACGGCATCGTCGCTGTCACCGAGAAGCTCAAAGGCCACAACCTGTTTGCGCATGTCACCCTGACTCGCTCAGAGCGCTCTGAAATCGCGGCGTTGGTGACATCGATGCTCGACGACCTGCCTCTATAGAGACCGCATCGGGTTGCAGCTCCGCCTCGATTGACGTCTGCGGTTTATCCACAGATTGGGCGAATTTCTTGCCCAATCAATCCAATATGTCGGAATTAAAAAGCCTGTCGCTCGCGTGGCGCAACAGCGATGTGCCTGTCGATTTGTGAATGTCCGAGGCTCTGGGCAGGGTAGTCCCCATGCGACAGACACGTGCCGCTGCCAAGCACGCTCGCCGTGCCGGAGCGCACCGTGCGGGCCCAGCCCTGGGTACCAAGGTGGCGACCGCAGCAGTGTTGACCGCAGCCTTAGGGCTTGGCGGTGTCGTGGCCTCGACCTCATCTTTCGCCGACTCTGGAACTCCCACCCCCGGCGTATCCAGTTCTCCGGCGCCTTCACCGAGCGAGAGCGAGTCAGTTCAGCCGACTCCGAGCAGCTCGCAGACCTCGTCGGCGAGCCCTTCGGCAACTGCCACGGCCAAGCCGACTAAGAAGCCTGCGAAGAAGCCCGTGAAAAAGCTGGCTCCGCTGAAGTTGCCGAAAGTTGCTAAGGGCCGCACGCTCGGCAAATCCAAAGCCCACAGCTTCTCTGCCACTCGCGCCAGTCGCGCTGGCCGGCCAGGCAGCAAGTCCTACAACTTCATGTACGCACGCACGTATGTGTACCTGAAGTACGGCTGGGGTCAGAATCAGTATGTGTGCCTTCGCAAGTTGTGGGCAAAAGAATCAAACTGGCGGACGATGGCGAAGAACCGCCGATCAGGCGCTTACGGGATCCCACAGGCGATGCCGGGACGCAAGATGGCCAGCGAGGGTCGAGACTGGAAGACCAACGCGGCAACGCAAATCCGCTGGGGTTCAAAGTACGTCAAGAGCAACTACGGCACTCCATGTCACGCTCTTTACTCACGCAGTATGCGCGGCTGGTACTGACAAACCTCTGCGTGCTCTCAATCTGCACATGACCGCGCTGCGGTCGACCGTCGCCCACCTCGCAGACACTTGATCCTGCGGCAGCCACTCGTTCCCCATAGGAATTGACGTTCGTCGCCGCGGTCTAGTTCGAAGGAAGCGAAATTGACAGCGGTCGCAATGTCTGCGCGTAGAAGTCATTGCCCTTGTCGTCGATGACGATGAAGGCAGGGAAGTCCTTCACCTCGATCTTCCACACTGCTTCCATCCCCAAGTCAGCGAAGTCGAGCACTTCAACCTTGGTAATGCAGTCCTGGGCCAATCTGGCTGCCGGGCCGCCGATGCTTCCGAGGTAGAAGCCGCCGTGTGCTTTGCACGATGCTGTGACAGCTGCTGAGCGGTTGCCTTTGGCAAGCATCACGAACGAGCCGCCTGCCGCCTGCAGCTGCTCGACATAAGCGTCCATCCGGCCGGCAGTGGTCGGGCCGAATGAGCCCGAGGCCATCCCTTCCGGTGTCTTCGCCGGACCGGCGTAATAGACAGCGTGCTCGCGGAAGTAGGCGGGGAGCTCCTCGCCTCGGTCGAGCATCTCCTTCAGCCGAGCATGCGCGATGTCCCGTGCAACAATCAAAGTCCCCGTCAGAGACACACGAGTTTTCACCGGCAGATCCGAGAGGGTTCGCCGGATGTCGGTCATCGGCGCGCTCAGATCGATGTCGACGACATCGCCATCGAGGTGCTCGTCGGTGACCTCGGGCAAGAAACGGGCTGGATCGCGGTCGAGTTGCTCGAGGAACACGCCTTCTGCGGTGACCTTGGCCAGCGCCTGGCGGTCAGCCGAACAGGACACCGCGATCGCCACCGGGCAGGACGCTCCATGCCGGGGCAGGCGGATGACTCGAACATCGTGACAGAAGTACTTTCCACCGAACTGCGCGCCGATCCCGAAGCCCTGGGTCATGGCCAGGACTTCAGCTTCCATCTCCACATCTCGGAAACCATGGCCCAGCGGCGAACCGGCGGTTGGCAGTCGGTCCAAGTAACGGGTGCTCGCCAATTTCGCTGTCTTCACCGTGTGCTCGGCGCTGGTGCCGCCGATGACAATTGACAAGTGGTACGGCGGGCAGGCGCTGGTGCCGATTGCGCGGAGGTTCTTGTCCAGGAATTCGCGCATGGATGCTGGATTCAGTAACGCTTTGGTTTCCTGAAATAGGAAGGTCTTGTTAGCCGATCCGCCGCCCTTGGCCACGAAGAGCATCGAGTACTGGTCGGCGGTGGACTCATGTAGGTCCATGCCGATTTCAATTTGCGCTGGCAAGTTGGTGCCGGTGTTGCGTTCTTGCCACATCGTCAGCGGTGCAAGTTGCGAGTACCGAAGG
>JBEHCB010000160.1:0-3069 GCA_041192885.1 Actinomycetota bacterium | reverse complement strand
CGCACGCCCACGGTCGTCGAATGCCTGCAACATCGGCAGCAAGGCTGACCAGCCACCGTCCACCCGCTCGGCAGCAACGACCCCGCGAGTGACGATGCCGTGGCGTTGCAGCAGGACATCTGCGTGAGCCGCCAGGCGTGAGGTGGCGTCGGCCATGAGTCGCGGCACCGCCGACCAGCGGCCGACCACATGCGCGGGAGTTGCGGCGGCGCCGACTGCAGCCGAGCTCACCCTGACCCGAGCTGGTGCATGCGGACGCATGCGTGAAGCTCGGGAAGTCGATCGCGATGATGAATTCGCGATGTAGGCGCGCAGCGGCGCGAATGTGTCGTTCGTGACGACGCCTGCCCACACAAGATCCCACAATGCGGCCGCAACCGCCGCATCTGTCGCGGTGATGGCGCTATCAGCCAGTGCGGTTTTGATGTCGCGGAAGAACCATGCGCCGCCTGGCCGCAGTGCCGCGAGCAATGCTTCATGCACGCTGCCTCCAGGCAGCTCGTTCTCCGCCACCGCCGGCAAGAGCAGCGGCGCGGCATCCCGCGAGTAAATGCTCAACCAGCCGTCGTTGTTCGGCAGGCTCCCACGGCCAACCCAGATGTAGTCGCCGCTGCTCAGCACATCGTCCAACACACTCGGGCCGTAATCACGGACTCGCGTTGGCAAGGTCAAGCTCTCCCAAGCAGTGGCCGCAATTGCAGCGCCCTCAAGTCGGCTGAGTGCTTGAACCACGCCGTCGACGCCGCGGTGTTTGCTGCCGACGCCTTGCCAGCGCGGCAGGAACGCCGCGAGCGCCTGCGGCGGCACTGGCTCTGCCTGTTGCCGCAAAGACGCTACGGTCCGCCGGCGGATTCGCCGCATCACATCGGCATCGCACCAGAAAGTGCCGGGTGCATCGGGCATCAGTTCGCCGCTGATCCAGCGGCTTGCTGCAAGCAACTGATCGGCGATTGATGTGATGACTGCGACGCCGACGCCGAACCGTCGAGCGCATTCGTTCAAGGTGAAAGGCCCGCGATTGCGCGCCCAACGCCCGACGAGGTCCGTCAGCGGATCGGCCACTGGTGCGGTGAACGCGGTGGGGATGCCGACTGGCAGGCCGACTCCGAGGCCATCGCGCAGGCGACCGGCATCTTCGATGATCGCGAAGTGCGGCTCACCTGCGATGCGAACCTCGATCACCCGGCGGGATTGCACCAGTTGCTGAATCCAGTCGTCGCGCACGGCGCGGACTTTCAGCTCGTCGCTTGTGAGCGGTCCCAGGGCGCGCAGCAGATCCACTGTCTGCTCGGCATCGCGCGGGTGTCGATCGGGGGAGAGCCGCTGCAAGTCCGCGTGGACTGCCGCGATGACATCCGCATCCAGCAACTCCCGCAGATCCGTGCTGCCGAGCAGCTCCGTGAGCAGGGTCGAATCCAGAGTCAGTGCTGCGGCTTTTCGCTCGGCTAGCGGGTTATCGCCCTCATAAAGATATTGCGCCACATAGCCGAACAGCAATGATCGCGCGAAGGGAGATGATGTCGGGCTCTCGCACTCCACCAGCCGGATTGAGCCGGCCTGCATCTGCTGCATCAGCCACACCAAGCCAGGCACGTCGTAAACATCCTGCAGGACTTCGCGCATGGTCTCGAGCAAGATCGGGAACGAACTGTGCTTGGCCGCGATCGACAACAACTGCGCCGACCGCTGTCGTTGCTGCCACAGCGGGGAGCGGCGACCAGGGTTGCGGCGCGGCAACAGCAGCGCGCGAGATGCACATTCGCGGAAACGTGATGCGAATAACGCCGTGCTGCCCGCAAGATTGCGCACCAGCAGGTCGACCTCGTCCGGATCGATGCGCAGACATTCCATGACCGCAGCGGCTACGGTCTCGTCGTCCAAGTCGGGCAAGCGCAGCACCAGCCCGTCATCACCGTGGGACACCTGGGCGTCCAAGCCAAAGCGTTGGCGGATCGCCTCGCCGGCCAGCAGCGCCCACGGCGCATGCACCGCCGCACCGAAAGGCGAGTGGACGATGAAGCGCCAGTCCCCGATCTCATCGCGCGCCCGCTCGACGACCACAGTGGTGTCGCAGGGGACGTAACCGGTGTGTTCGCGCTGCTCGCGGATGTAATTGACGAGATTGTCCGCAGCAAGGCGATCGAGGCCGATGCTGGTTAGTCGAGTTCGAGCCACATCCGCATCGCTTGCGTCGAGTTCGCGAACAAACGCCCCCACCGCGGCGCCGAGTTCGAGTGGCCGGCCAAGGGTGTCGCCTTTCCAGAAAGGCAGCTTGCCCACATGTCCTGGTGCCGGGCTGACCAAGACGCTGTCGTGGGTGATGTCCTCGATCCGCCAGCTGCTGGTGCCGAGGGAGAAGACATCGCCAACCCTGGATTCGTAGACCATCTCCTCGTCCAGTTCGCCGACGCGACTGCGGCGCTCGCCGACCAGCAACACCGGGAACAGGCCGCGATCGGGGATGGTGCCGCCGTTGGTGACGGCCAGACGTTGGCTGCCGGGGCGCGCGGACAGAACATCGGTGGTTCGCTCCCAGACAATCTGCGGTCGCAGGCTTGCGAATTCCTCATGCGCGTAGCGACCGGAGAGCAGGTCCAACACCGCGTCGTAGGAACTGCGCGGTAAGTCGGAGAATGGCGCACAAGTCTTCACCAGCTCGAACAGATCTTCGACCAGCCAGTCGCGGATCGCCACCATGGCGACGATGTGTTGTGACAAGACATCCAAGGGATTGCGCGGGATCCGCAGTTCCTCGATCAGTCCCGCTTGCATGCGTTCGGCGACAACGGCTGTTTGGACAAGGTCGCCTTGGAATTTCGGGAACATCACCCCGACGGATGTCGCTCCGACCTGGTGGCCGGCTCGGCCCACGCGTTGAAGCGCGCTAGCGACCGACGGCGGCGATTCGACCTGCACAACTAAGTCCACCGCGCCCATGTCGATGCCCAGTTCCAGGCTGCTGGTGGCCACAACTGCTGGCAGTCGGCCGGCTTTGAGTTCCTCCTCGATGATTGCGCGTTGCTCTTTGCTGACGCTGCCATGGTGGGCTCGGGCAAGCACCGATTCGTC
>JBEHCB010000159.1:0-4469 GCA_041192885.1 Actinomycetota bacterium | reverse complement strand
GCTGCGTCGAGTGCATCAGCAAGATCCATCGCAAGGTGAGCCATCGCGCCGACAGCCACGATGACAACCGTCGGCGCATCGCAGGCTCGCAGCACGTCACAGCCGTCGACGGTTCCGACAGCAACGATCGGCTCAGGCACAGCTCCCTTGGGGAACCGGACAACTGTCGGCTCGTCAGCCACCTCGAGTGCTTCATTCAGCAACGACTTCAGAACAACCGCGTCGCGAGGTGCCGCGATGCGCACATTCGGGATCGGCAGCAACATCGCCAGGTCCCACATGCCGTTGTGTGATGGGCCGTCATCGCCGGTGACACCGGCACGATCGAGGACGAAGGTGACTCCGGCCTTGTGCATCGCGCAATCCATGACCACCTGGTCGAATGCGCGGTTGAGGAATGTCGAATAGACCGCAACCACCGGGTGCAAGCCGGCGTAAGCCAATCCGGCGGCGCTGGCTGCTGCGTGCTGCTCGGCGATGCCGACATCGAAGGTGCGCTCGGGAAATTGCTGGGCGAACGAATCCAACCCCGTCGGCCCCAGCATTGCCGCGGTGATCGCGACCACATCCTCGCGGCGCCGGCCGGCCTCGACCAGTTCGTCGCTGAAGGCGTTCGTCCATGTCGGCGCTTCAGCGGTCAGCGGTTCACCGGTCACCGGGTGGATGACCCGCACAGCATGGAAGCGCTCAGCGTCGTCATTGAGAGCCGGAGCGTGCCCGCGGCCTTTGTCCGTGATGCAGTGGACGATGACCGGCCCGGCGAAGTCCCGCGCCAATGTCAGCGCTTTGGAAACCTCGTCGATGTTGTGACCATCGATCGGACCCAGGTACTTCAACCCCAAGTCCTCGAACATCCCCTGCGGGGACACCATGTCCTTCAAGCCCTTCTTCATGCCGTGAAGAGCTTCGAACATCGGCTTGCCCAGCACCGGCGTGCGCTGCAGCACTTCCTTACCCCACTTCAGGAACGCTTCGTAGCCGCGGGTGGTGCGAAGCGTCGCCAGGTGATGCGCAACGCCGCCGACCGTTGGGCTGTAGGAACGCTCGTTGTCGTTCACCACAATCACGATCGGCAAGTCATCGGCTGCGGCGATGTTGTTCAGCGCCTCCCAAGCCATGCCACCGGTGAGAGCACCATCGCCGACGACTGGCACCACATGGCGGCCGCGCTGGCCGGAGATGCGAAATGCCTTGGCGATGCCATCGGCGTAGCTGAGCGCGGTGGACGCGTGGCTGTTCTCGATGATGTCGTGCGGGCTCTCGCTGCGGCTTGGGTAACCGGAGAGGCCGCCGGCTCGGCGTAGGTCGTCGAATCCGCGCGCGCGGCCAGTCAGAATCTTGTGGACATAACTTTGGTGCCCGGTGTCCCAGAGGAGCACATCGTTCGGCGAGTTGAACACCCGATGCAGTGCGATGGTGAGTTCGACAACGCCGAGGTTTGGCCCGAGGTGGCCGCCGGTGCGAGATACCTTCTCGATCAGGAACTCGCGAATCTCGCCGGCTAACGCTTGGGCTTCGGGCAAGCTCATCCGCTGCACATCCCGCGGCCCTTTGATGGCGCGGATCAACGGATAGTCGCTCACCCGCCTGAGTCTAGGTTGCAGCCGACGATTCAGCGCAGGCTACGGCCAGGCACATCAAGTGCGAATCCCTGCTAGGTACGCCGCCGATTCACACCAGGCTCCGGGCGACGAATTGCAGGATGCCACCGTGGCGGTAGTAGTCCGCCTCACCTGGGGTGTCGATGCGCACGACGGCCGAGAACTTGACGGCTGATCCGTCGGGCTTGGTCGCCGTTACTTCAACTGTCTTCGGTGTGACGCCGCCATTCAATTCGGTCACGCCAACGATGTCGAAGGCCTCCTCACCGGTGAGCCCGAGCAACTGTGCGCTCTGGCCGGCGGGGAACTGCAGCGGAAGTACACCCATGCCGATCAGGTTGCTGCGGTGAATGCGCTCATAGCTCTGCGCGATGACAGCCTTCACCCCGAGCAATGCGGTGCCCTTGGCCGCCCAGTCGCGCGACGATCCGCTGCCGTATTCGGTGCCGGCGAGCACCACCAGCGGCACACCGGCCGCTTGGTAGTCCATCGCGGCGTCGTAGATGAATGCGACCTCCCCGCCGCGCAGGAAGTTGCGGGTCACACCGCCCTGCACATCCGGCGTGAGCAGGTTGCGCAAGCGGATGTTGGCGAAGGTCCCGCGGATCATCACCTCGTGGTTGCCGCGGCGCGAGCCGTACGAGTTGAAGTCGGCCTTAGCGACACCGTGCTCGGTCAGGTAAGTGCCCGCCGGGCTCTCGGCTTTGATCGATCCCGCCGGGCTGATGTGGTCGGTGGTCACCGAATCACCGAGCAACGCGAGCACCCGCGCGCCCGCGATGTCGGTCACGGGCGCTGGCTGCATGGTCATGCCGGCGAAGTAATCGGGCTTGCGCACATAGGTCGACGCCTGGTCCCAGGCAAAGGTCTGGCCAGTTGGCGTCGGCAAACTGCGCCAGCGCTCATCGCCGTCGAAGACATGTGCGTATTCGCTGGCGAAAGTCTCGCGAGTCAGCGACGCAGCGATGACGGAGTTGACTTCGGCCTCATCCGGCCAAATGTCCCTTAAGAACACGGGCTGGTCGTCGGCGTCGGTCGCCAGCGGCTCGTTGTTCAGGTCGATGTTCATCGTTCCGGCAATGGCGTAGGCCACCACCAGCGGCGGGCTGGCCAGATAGTTCATCTTCACATCAGGGTTGATGCGGCCTTCGAAGTTGCGGTTGCCGGAGAGCACCGCGGTCACCGCCAGATCGTGCTCGTTGACGGCGGACGAGATCTCCGAAGGCAGCGGCCCGGAGTTGCCGATGCAGGTGGTGCAGCCGTAGCCGACGACATTGAAACCGAGGGCGTTCAGCGGCTCAATCAGCCCCGCCTTCTCGTAATAATCCATGACCACACGCGAGCCGGGCGCCAGCGTGGTCTTCACCCACGGCTTCGCCTTCAAACCGCGGGCGGCGGCATTGCGCGCCAGCACACCGGCGGCCACCATCACCGAAGGGTTCGATGTGTTGGTGCACGAAGTGATCGCCGCAATCACAACTGCGCCGTGTCCGAGTTGTGCCGAACCGCCTTCAGGCATGGGGGTGTCGAATGAATCCGACGCCGCGCCGCCTTCGGGCAGGTATCCGCCGATCTCCGCAGCGAACGACTCCTTGGCCTTGCTCAACTCGATGCGGTCTTGCGGACGCCGAGGACCGGCCAGCGACGGCACTACCGTGGACAGATCCAGCTCCAAGTACTCAGAGAACACCGGCTCGTGCGCGGGGTCGTGCCACAGACTTTGCTCTTTGGCATACGCCTCGACCAAGCGCACCTGCTCGTCGCTGCGACCGGTTAAGCGCAAGTAATCCAAGGTCTCGTCGTCGATCGGGAATATCGCGCAAGTGGAGCCATATTCAGGGCTCATGTTGCCGATGGTGCTGCGGTTGGCAGCAGATACCGCAGCGACAGACTCGCCGTAGAACTCCACGAACTTGCCGACGACGCCGTGCTTTCGCAGCATCTGCGTGATGACGAGCACCAAATCGGTTGCGGTGGTCCCGGCAGGCAATTGGCCGGTGAGCTTGAAGCCGACGACGCGCGGGATCAACATCGACACCGGCTGGCCGAGCATTGCTGCCTCAGCTTCGATGCCGCCGACTCCCCAACCCAGCACGCCCAGGCCGTTGACCATGGTGGTGTGCGAATCGGTGCCGACGACTGTGTCGGGGTAAGCCTTGCCGTCACGCACCATGACGACTCGCGCCAGGTGCTCGATGTTCACTTGGTGCACGATGCCCGTTCCCGGCGGCACCACCTTGAACTCGCTGAATGCCGTCTGCCCCCAGCGCAGGAATTGGTAGCGCTCGCGGTTTCGCTCGTACTCCAAGCCGACGTTCAACTCATACGCGGCTTGCGTGCCGTAGTGATCGGCGATCACTGAGTGGTCGATGACGAGTTCTGCAGGTGCCAACGGGTTGACCGAACTGGGGTCTCCGCCGAGATCGGCGACCGCCTCGCGCATGGCTGCCAAGTCCACGATGCATGGCACGCCGGTGAAGTCCTGCATCAGCACGCGGGCCGGAGTGAACTGGATGTCGATGCTCGGCTCGGCCGTGGCATCCCATGCTGCGAGGGCGTTGATGTGGTCGGCGGTGATGTTGGCACCGTCTTCGGTGCGCAGCAGGTTCTCCAACAGGACCTTCAGCGAGTACGGCAATCGCGCTGCGTTCGGCAACGCCGACAGTCGATAAATCGTGTAATCGGAGCCATTGCAGGTCCAGGTGGACTCGGCACCGAAGGAGTTGGGGTTTGTGGTCGCGCTCATAGCCGCCTCCGCATCATCCCCGGAATCTGCGACTGGTTCACGCGTGCGCACTGTCGGGGATTCGTCCTGACAGATTTATCTTGACATCAAGATACTTTACTCCCCCGCCGAACAACGCGCCC
>JBEHCB010000158.1:0-5489 GCA_041192885.1 Actinomycetota bacterium | reverse complement strand
TCAATCCCTGCACACCACTGTGATGGGCCCCGAAGGCAAGCCAGTGGAGATGCAGATCCGCACCTGGGAGATGCACCGCACCGCGGAGTTCGGTGTTGCAGCGCACTGGCGCTACAAGCAGCGTTCCGTCGGCGGCAAGCAGATCGACGACTTCTCCTGGCTGCGCCAGTTGCTCGATTGGCAGCGAGAGACCGAAGATCCTGACGAGTTCCTGGACGCTCTGCGCTACGAGTTGGCCAGCACCGAGGTGTTCGTGTTCACGCCAAAGGGCGATGTGGTCGCGTTGCCAACCAGTTCCACGCCTATCGATTTCGCCTACGCCGTTCACACCGAAGTCGGCAACCGCTGTGTTGGTGCCAGAGTCAACGGCAAGTTGGCGCCGCTCGAGTCGACGCTGAACAACGGCGACGTGGTGGAAATCTTCACCAGCAAAGCTGAGAACGCCGGCCCCAGCCGCGATTGGCTGAACATCGCAGTGTCGGGTCGTGCGAAATCCAAGATCAAGGCGTGGTTCACCAAGGAGCGACGCGAAGAGGCGATCGAGCAGGGACGCGAAGCTTTGTCCAAGGCCTTACGCAAGCAAGGTCTGCCCATCCAACGCCTGATGACCCCGACCACGCTAGGAGCGACGGCGGGGGAGATGGGATTTGACGGGATCCCGTCGCTTTATGCGGCGGTTGGCGAAGGTGCGATTTCCGCGCTCGCCGTGATCAACCGATTGATGGCGCGGCACGGCGGCGAGGTGGCAGCGGAGGAAGACCTCAGCGAGACCATGACGCCGGAACAGATTCTCACGCGTCGTACCAGTCGGCGGACGAGCGATTCCGGCGTTATCGTCCGCGGTTCGAACGAGGTCTGGACCAAGTTGGCCAAATGTTGCACGCCAGTGCCGGGCGACGAAATCATCGGATTCGTCACCCGTGGTGCCGGAGTTTCTGTTCACCGACGCTCATGCACCAACGCAGGAGACTTGTTACGCCAACCCGAAAGGCTCATCGAAGTTGAGTGGGCGCCAACCAGCAACACGCAGTTCCTCGTCAACATTCAGGTGGACGCCATCGACCGCCCCCGGTTGTTGCTGGACATCACGCGGGCGCTGGCAGATGCGCACGTGAACATCGTCAGCGCCAGCGCTACGGCCAGCGGGGATCACACAGCAATCAACCGCTTCACCTTCGAGATGGGCGACCTGCGCCACCTGACGCAGGTGCTCAAAGCTGTCCGCGCAGTCGACGGGGTGTTCGACGCCTATCGCGTGTGATGGCGCCTTCGCTGCCACTGCCGACGAAGTCGTTGACGCGCAGACTGCTTGCGGGAGTGCCCGCAAGCAGACGCTAACGCTGGAGTCTCGAACGCGACAGTGCGTTGTCGAGCCGCAGTGCAGATCAGACGTATTCGGCTGCAGCCTTCTCGGCGGCTTCAAGCAGCTGAGCCGTGGTCTCCCGGCGCTTCGACAGATCGGCCTTGGCTTTCGCGTCCTTCGCTGAGGCGATGTCCCGGTCCAGTTTCGCCAATGCGTTGCGGAATTGGTGGACAACACCGTTCGCGCGGTCGCGTGCCTCGGGGTTACTGCGGCGCCACTGCTCACGCTCGTGGTTGCGGACGGCTTCCTCAACCGAACGCAGCTTGCCTTCGACGCGCTCCTTGTCGCCGCGCGGCACATGGCCGAGCTTCTCCCACTTGTCTTGAATCGTGCGCAGAGCTTGCTTAACCTTGCCGACGTTCTCAGCCGTCACCGGCAGCAGCGCCACGGCTTCGTCAGCCAAGGCCTCCTTGGCTTCCAGGTTGCCCTTGTATTCCTCGTCGCGCGCATCCAGTGCCTTAGATCGGGCTGAGAAGAAGACATCCTGTGCAGCACGGAATCGTGCCCACAGCGCGTTCTCCTCGCCGGTGCGCGCTTTCGGCGCGGCCTTCCAGCGGTTCATCAGCGCGGTGTAGGCGCGGGCTGTAGTGACCCAGTCGGTGGAGTTGCTGAGCGATTCGGCTTCCTTGATGAGCAAGTTCTTGATCTGCAGAGCCTGGTCGCGTTGCGCATCGCGCTCAGCGAAGTGGACCTTGCGTCGCTTGTCGAACGCCTTGCGGGCGGCGCTGAAACGCAGCCACAACTCTTGCTCGGCGTCACGACTGGCACGTCCAGTGCGCTTCCATTCGTCGAGAAGTTCCTTGAACTTCTCCGTGGTCTGCCGCCAAGCGGTGGAATCGGCCAGCGACTCTGCCTGCAACACCAGTTCCATCCGCAGCTTGAGCGCTTCGGCCTGCGATGCCTCGCGTTCGGCCCTCACTTCCTCTGCGCGCTGTGCAGCAGCAGTGTCAAGCGATGCCAGCAAGGTGGCGAACAGCGACAAGTCACCGACGCAGGTCGGCGCTTCCAGGCACGCCTTGAGTTCCTTGGAGACCGAGGTGGCATCGGAAGGTTTGGCCGATTTCTCGCGAAGGCGGCGCAACGTCAATTCGGCCCGCAACTTGAGGTCTTCGTACTTGTGCTGGAAGTGCTCGAGCGCCTGCACCGGTGTGCCAGCCAGGTGCTGGCCGACGCGCGCCTCGGTTCCATCGGCTTGGGTGACGAAAACAAATCCATGGGAGTCCACTCGACCGAACGGTGCGGTTGACACCGTGGTCGCCGGCACCGAGGTGTCGATGATCACCGGCTCTACCTTCGGCGCAGCTGCTGACTCAGCGCTCGCATCGGCGGCAGGCGTGGTTGGGGTGTCGGTCGGCGCTGGTGCTTCGCTGGCAACGGCTTGTTGTTGCGCCGGAAGCTGGTCGCTGGTCACGGTGCTGCCAGCTGCATCGCTAGCGGCGCTGTCTGTTGCTGGGCTGGTGGTGGGTTCGCTCATGGCGTGTTTCCTTCGTGTGCGTCGGCGACTATCGAGTCGTCGCCGAGGTGATGACGACCGCCGTCTTTGGCGGCGCGTCAGATTCGCCGCTGGCGGTGCCGTCAGCAGCGATGCGGTCCAAGACATCAAGGCCTGATGTCATGCGTCCCCACACGGTGTAGTTCGCCGGGAGGGGGCTGTCTTTGTAGACGAGGAAGAACTGGCTGCCGCCGGTGTTTGGTCCAGCGTTGGCCATCGCCACGGTTCCCCGCGGGTAGACGGCCATTTCGCCAGCTTTGGCAGGCAGGTTCTCGTCAGGGATGGTGTACCCAGGGCCGCCCGTGCCGGTGGCTGTCGGGTCTCCGCACTGGAGCACGAAGATGCCAGCGGTTGTCAGCCGGTGGCATCGAGTGTCGTCGAAGTACTTCTGTCGCGCCAGGAACGCCATCGACGCGAGCGTTGCCGGCGCTTTCTTGTCGAGAGCGATCGAGATGATGCCGCGGTTGAGCGTCAGCACCATGGAAGTTGCGTTCGTTCCCTCGGACAGCGCCGGTGCCTTAGACCAGGATTGCGCCGACTTCGAGGGGGTGGGTTTCGCCGTCGGCGTAGGAGTCGCGGTGATTGCGGGCGCCGTGGTTGATCCTTTTCTACTGGAGAACCATGACGAGACATCAACCGTCAGGAAGAACGCCGTGAGCACGCCGGCGGCGATGGCGCCACGGACGATCCAGCGCAGGGTGTCCTTCTTCTTGCGCTCCGACTGCAGGCGTGCTTCGCGTCGCTGCGCTTTAGCGGCGGCGATATCGCGTTGCCTGCGGCTGGGTGTGGACACGCTCAACTCCCGGGCTCGTCATTTAGCGGTGCTGTTGGTGGAGGTGATGCCCGCACTCGGGCATCACCGTCGCGCTGATCTGGGCCGGAGCTTCGATCGAGATTCCGGCAGTTGCCAAGACCGCCGACGCGCAACCGCCGTAGTGTAAACGCGCGCGCGGTGTGCGTACAGATGCCAGTGATCCCACGCGATAGCCTTCGCCCGTGCTGATCGAGGGCTTTCCGGCTGGTCCGTGGGGGACCAATTGCTGGGTTATTGCCCCTTCCGAAGGCGAGGACGCCATCGTCGTCGACCCCGGATTCGCGGCTGAGTCGGCGTTACGGGATGTTCTGCGCGCGAAACGCCTACGCGCGGTAGCGGTGGTGCTCACCCACGGCCACATGGACCATGTCTGGAGCGTGGTGCCTGTCTGTTCGGAGTACGCGGTGCCGGCGTACATCCACCCGGCGGACGCCGATCGGCTGGCGGACCCAAATGCGTTCATGAGCATCGCCATGCGCGAGGCGATCCTGGCTTCAACCGGCGGGGAGTTGGCCACCGCCGAACCCGAGGATGTGCGGCAACTGCGCGACGGACAGACCTTCTCCCTCGCTGGAATCGACCTCACACCAATGCACACGCCAGGCCACACGCCAGGGTCTACGGTTTTCACGGTTGCGCCAACCGGTGAACGCGGTGAGCACCTCGTTAGCGGCGATGTGCTGTTTAACAACGGCATCGGCCGGACCGACCTGCTCGGCGGTGATGCTGTTGCGATGGCGCACTCGCTAGCGCGGATCATGACAACCTACGACGACAGCATGCTGGTCTTCCCCGGGCACGGGGATGTGACCACCATCGGCGACGAGCGCCGCCGCAGTGGTTACCTGCGCGCCGCGCTGTCGGAAGCGTTCGATGCTCGCAAGACAGACGCGGTGCTCGCGGGCGCACGTGCAGGGGCTGAAGCATGAGCGCCCGGTATCACGCCCCGAAGGGCACATACGACCTTTATCCCAGCCGTTCGGAGTTGTTCCGTGCGGTTGTCGATGCGCTCAGCGGGCAGTTGATCCTTGCTGGTTACGGGTTCATCCAGACGCCGATGTTCGAGGAGACTGCTCTGTTCGTGCGCGGAGTTGGCGAGTCGACCGATGTCGTGCAGAAGGAGATGTACACCTTCGATGACCGCGGTGGTCGGTCGCTGACGCTGCGGCCGGAGGGCACCGCGGGAGTCATGCGGGCAGTGATCGAACACAATCTCTTGGCGGGCACTTTGCCGTTGAAGCTCTGGTACACCGGGCCGAACTTCCGCTACGAGCAGCCTCAGTCTGGTCGCTACCGCCAGCACACCCAGGTGGGCGCTGAAGCGGTAGGGATTGACGACCCGGTGCTGGACGCCGAGTTGATCGCCCTCGCTGACGCGGGATTTCGGCAGTTGGGCCTGCGCGACTTCGTCCTGAAAGTCACGACTTTGGGTTGTTCCGAGTGCCGGCCCCCGTACCGCCAGCGCTTGCAAACCTTCTTGGCGTCGCTGCCACTGGATGAGGCGACTCGCGAAAGAGCGGCACTGAATCCGCTGCGGGTGCTTGATGACAAGCGCCCCGAAGTTCGTGCGATGGTGGCTGATGCGCCGACGATGATCGATCATGCGTGCGATGCGTGCCGCGCCCACTTCGCAACGGTCATCGATTCGCTGACATCCTGGGGAGTCGCGCACACGATCGATCCGTTCCTGGTGCGCGGACTGGACTATTACACGAAAACCACATTTGAGTTCGTCCACAACGGACTGGGTGCTCAATCCTCTATCGGCGGCGGCGGTCGTTACGACGGATTGATCAGCGAGCTTGGTGGGCCCGAGGTGT
>JBEHCB010000157.1:0-4864 GCA_041192885.1 Actinomycetota bacterium | reverse complement strand
GAGCGGATTCCCCATCAGAGGTCCCCCGCCCATCGCCGGCAGCTTCCGCCGGTATCGACTGGGCGGCGGCGGTGTCGGCGCTATCTGAGGCGTCGCCAGTGCCGTTGGGATTCATGTGCCGATGCTAGGCAGGTACGGACTAGCGGACGCCCACGGCGCACTTAACCGCCGGGGCATCGCATCCAACGACAGCGTTTGGGACACTAGTGCTCATGGAGTCCCTGCTGAACAGCGATCGCAGGCGCGCTCATTCCAGGATCCTCGTCCGCGAAACCTGGCAGCAGGCGCAAACCGAACACCACGCCTGGGCCGATGAGGTCAGTCGCGGACATAGGCAGCGGCGGGCAGCCGGCCTGAAGCACCCGGTCGAAGACTTCCTTTGGGAGTACTACCCGTTCTCACCTGCGCAGCTGCGCCGCTGGACTCCCGGCGCATTGAGCAGCCTTGATGGAGTCTGTGCTGGCGAGAAGCTACCAACCGGCTTTGTCGGCGACGGCATCGTCCACAGATTTGACGCCAGCGCGGTTGCGGCGAACAAGCGCGAGCACCTGCGCACCAACGTTCGCTGGATTCTGTCGCTGCAGCAGCGCACCTTGCAGCGAACCGCTGGATTCGGCTGCTTCGGCTTGCATGAATGGGCGATGGTTCTGGATCAAGCTCCTGAACAGGTGCGGCACACCACCTGGACCTTGCGAGTCAGCCAGCAAGACATCAGCAGCGCAATTGAGAACCTAGGCTTGCGCTGCACCCACTTCGACGCGTGGCGCTTCTTCACCCCGCGCGCAACCGCGATGAACCCCGCGTCATTGAGTCGGGCAACGCAACCCGATACCGACCAGCCAGGCTGCCTGCATGCGAATATGGATTTGTACAAGTGGTCCATGCGGCTCCAACCGCTGATTGCGAGCACCTTCGTTCGAGCGGCTTTTGATTTGGCTCGCCGAATCCGCACGGTCGATATGCGGGCATCCCCTTACGATTTTCGAGCATTGGGCTTGGATCCGATCGACATCCAGTCCGCGGCAGGTCGGGCTGAGTTCGTCTCACTGCAGCGCGGATTCGCAGATGACGCTCAGCGGTTGCGTGAAGGATTCATCAGCGACCTCGAGGAAATTGGGCAGCACCTATGACGGATATTCAGTTGCTGCCACTGACCGCGGCCGACGCTGCCGACATCTACAACGGCCGCCGACAGCAGGTGTGGGCGCCGGACTTCCCCACCGATGGAGATGTCGTGATTGCCGGTCTGATCTGCAGGCGTATCGCCGCGGGGGTTGATTACGAGCCAGCGACCGCCGATCGACCGTGGGCGACGTATCTGGTGTGCGTGGATTCGCTCATCGTGGGCGGCGCAGGGTTCAAAGGTGCGCCCGACGCTGACGGACTGGTCGAGATCGGCTACGGAATCGCCGAGTCCCACCAAGGCCGCGGAATCGCGACTGCGGCGGTCAGGGCAATCGCCTCATTGGCTCATCAGCACGGGGCGAACGTGACTGCGGAAACCGAAGAGTGGAACACAGCCAGCATCAAGGTGCTGCAAAAAGCAGGCTTCACGCAGTGGCTGCGGCCCGATGAGACGCACCTGTGGTGGCGACTTGATGCGCCGCACGGGCTCTCTGACGACCGCACTTAACCCGCCCTCGCTGCCCACAGCGATGCAACTTCTGCATCAGTGAGCGTTCGGTTCCATACCGAGAGCTCGTCCACAGCACCGCTGAACGTGGCCGATGGGATGAACGTTCCTAACTGCGCATCCAACGTGGCAGGACCCAATCGCCATGACTCGCCTGCAACCGGTGCCGAGCCTTTGCGCATGCGTGATTCGTAGGCAGCCAACGTGCCATCGACATAGATGCGGGTGCCGCGAGCCGATCCGAGGTCGTTGATCTTCAAAGTGACCACGACCAAGTGCCATGAGCCGTTGGCTACAGGTGCTGTCGTCGTCAGTGCTTGTGTCACCGGCCCATCAGACAACGCCACGGCCATGGTTCCGTCAGCCCGCAGGAACAATGCTCTGTCCGCACGTGCAGCGGCGCCGCTTGCGGCTAAGCCGCCTGCGGATGAAAAGACAACTCCAGATGTGCCTGCCGCGGCTTTCACCCACAGCGCATAACTGAAGGCAACGCCTTCAGCAGCGACCACATCTGATCCCTCGCTGCTGAGAACCGTCGATGCGGTCACGCCCACGCCCGGACTGGAGCCGCAACTAAGTGCGCCGGCCACCGATGCCGGGGCTGCAGTCCAGGACCATGAACCGCCGCTGGTTGACGCATCCGATTCGATCAGCCCGGTTGGCTGCATTGACAAGTATGCGGTAGGCGACAGGCTGAGGACCTGTTGTTGATAGAGCGCGGCATTGCAACCGGTCCATGCAGTGATCGTCACCGCAGTTTGGCTCTTAGAAGTTGTGAATATCGCGATTGCAGGTTCAGCGGCTGGTGAAATCAGCACCATCGCCAGCGTCACCGCGGCTGCCAGCATCCAGCTCGGATGGCGCTGCATAGGCGAACCCCCTCCTTCACGCATCCATGTGGCGACTTCTAACGCGAGCAACCACGACAACGGCAAACCAAAGACCACAAGGCGAAGGTTGGTTTGCTCGACCCACAAAGCAACCTGCGACCACCATGGCACCGCTCCGGTGATCCGCCCGATGACTTGATCGGATCTCACCAGAACCGGATCCGGCTGCCGGTTTGCATCACCCTTGAGCCGGTACGCGACACCGGACGGCAGCACGACTCTTTCAACGATTCGGTGCGTCACCGGCAATCCGACGCCTTCATCGACTGTGACCACCGTGCCGACATCAATCCCAGTCGGTTGGGCCACCGACACCATGATCAGGTTCGATCCCGTCGGGTACACCGGAGCCATGGAACCGCTCACCAATGTCACAACCTGCCAGTCGCGGAAGTAGAACCAGATCGGAATCGCCGCCGTGTACATGGCCAAGGACAACAACATCCACAGCAACACGGAAGCGGTGCGCTGCAACCATCTGCCAGGACGGCGTGGCTGCAGCGCACCGCGGGCATCGATAGCGTCACTTGTCACGATGCCCTATCCAGTTCAGTTGTTGGTTGTCTGCTCGGCTGCAAATGTGAAGGTGGCCGTCGTCGTAGCCGCTTGGTATGCGTTACCGGTGCCGACTGGCAGATTCACTTTCACACACAAGGTCTCCGAAGTACCGGCCGCAAGCGCCCGGTCACCGGACTGCAAGCCGACTGCCGGATCGCCGAACAAGGCCATGGCCGAAGGAGTCGTTCCGAGGGCACCCGCCCCGTACACCGTTGTGCCACTGGCGAAACCAGCCGCATCACACGTGGTGGCTCCGGCTTTGATGGTCATCTGCACCTGGCTAGCCAAACCCTTGCCGTCTGCGTTGGTCGCCACAGAGGTGGCGGCGTAGCGCATTGGCAATGTGCCGTTGTTCGAGACCTGGATCGTCCCGTACTGAGTGTCACCGGGAGCCATGTTTGCAGCAGTGAGGGCAGTGGTTGCCGGAGTCAACCCGAGAACGACCGTGCCGTTCGTGAACGCATTGCTGCTCACGGTTCCGGAGTCTGTAAAAAGCGCCGAAGACGCGACTGCCCCGAGTCCCACCAAAGCAACGCCGGCGGCAATGACGCTGCGCAGCAAACGGTGCTTGTGTGGTGCATCGTTGTCGTGCATGAGTTCCCCTTGTCATTTGGCGCGCACAGCGCACGCGCAGCCCCAGATGGGGTTAGGTGCAAGGTATGAACTGCTGCTGCGAGGCCGCGGGGCTGAATGGGGAATTGGCTAACTGTCGTCAGGCGCCAGCTGGTTCTACAGGCGACTTCGAACCACCCTCATCATCGTCGCCGTCCTTTATGCGGCACATCGACTCAATCCACAGCGCAATCCCGGTAAGTGCGGCACTGACCACGACGGTGACGCCGCATGTCCACACATCGGTGCGCGCTGCTGCGCTTGCCATCCTGGGCAGGACGCCGATCAGGATCCCCGCATACGCACCGATGCTCAATGCTCCCGTTCGCGAGCATGCGAGCGCCAACGCAGCGGTGCGCGCCGCGACCAATGGCGGCAGAGGCACTGTCCCAGGTCGACGCTGCAGTCGCGGCCTGGACAGCAGCCCCCAGATGCCCAAGGCGCCCGTCAACAGCGCCAAGGTGAGCGCTGTCCCCCAACCGACCGTCACCACCTGTGCACGCCAGGCATAAACCAGGTGCGCGCTTGCCCAGCCCATGCTGCCTGCTGTTGCTGCCAGCGCACCAAGCAAACCGATGGATGTCGGCTTCATGCCGGGCTCCCATACAGATTCATGTCGGTCGCACATACTCCCGCATCCGTCACGGGTGCGGTCGCGGGCAGACCAGCGACCGCAGGATCAGCAAGTTCTAGCAACGGGATCAGGACGAAATCGCGCTCATGCGCCCGCGGATGCGGAATCTGCAGATCCGGCTCATCAACCCTTTCGCCTTCAATGCCGACGATGTCGACATCCAAGGTGCGCGCACCCCAACGCTCGTTGCGCACGCGTCCGGCAGCAGTTTCGATGGCCATGCACTGTGCAAGCAGCTCACGAGCAGACAGGTTCGACTGAAGTTCAACAACTGCGTTCAAATAGTCGGGCTGACCCTCAACACCGACCGGCGTGGTCTCATAGACGCTGCTGCACCGCACGAGGCCCAATGCCGACAGCGCGGTTACAGCCCATTGCAGATGTGCGAGGCGATCGCCCATATTCGAGCCGAGCGATAACCAGATTCGGCGCATCAGATCGGTCCATCGCGGTGGACAGTGACCCGCACATCGTCGAATGCCATCTCCAGCGGAGCCTGCGGCTTGTGCACTGTCACGCACACATGCCAAATGTCCG
>JBEHCB010000156.1:0-2588 GCA_041192885.1 Actinomycetota bacterium | reverse complement strand
ATGCCGTTCTTGTGCACGTAATCGCGGATGCCGACGACGATGGCGCTCCACACTTGCTCCAAGTCATCCGCGGCGGCAGCGATGTCGCCGGTCAAGCTGTCATCCAGTGTGGTCACTTGCTCAACGAACTGTGGCAGCCTCGCTACCACCTCGCCGTCGGCGTTGACCAGGAACGACCCGCCATCGAACACCAATTCGTCCTGGCCGCCGACGCTGTTCACATACACGATCGGGCAGCCCGCTTCTCGTGCGCGCTGAGACAGCAACGCAGTCCGCGCATCGTCCTTGTCTCGCTCAAACGGCGACGCGTTCGGCACCACCAAGATGTCAATGCCCGCAGCGCGGTATTCGCGCATCAGCGACTCGCCTTGCCACAAGTCCTCGCAGATGGCGATGCCGACGCGGGCACCTTGAATCTCTAGAACGCACAGCTCGTCGCCGGGTTGGAAGATGCGGTATTCGTCGAAGACCCCGTAATTCGGCAAGTGTCGTTTCGCATACGTGGCGATCACTTCGCCGGCATGAAGCACTGAGACACAGTTTCGCGGCGCCGGCCGGCCGCCGATGAATCCATCGCTTAAGTCGATGTGGCCGACGACCACATAGGCATCCCCGCGCCCGCGCTCGAGCAACCGTTGGGCGATGTTGCGCACCGCGTTCACGCTGGCGGTTTGCATGTCCCGGCGCAGTGCCAGGTCTTCAAGCGGGTAGCCGGTCACAGCCATCTCGGGGAAGACGACGATTTGAGTCTGCGGGCCGGCTTCGTCAACCGCAGCGAGAATGCGCTCGCAATTGGCGTCGATGGCCCCGACAGTGGTGTTGATCTGGGCCAAGGTGATGCGCACCTGCGGCATATTGCAAGAGTAACCATGCGGGTTGCACGGCCGTGCGTAACCTGCCTGAAACACATACGCGGCACCATGGTCCCATGGATCGGCAAACTGAATTTGTGTTGAGGACCATCGAAGAGCGCGACATTCGCTTCGTGCGCCTGTGGTTCACGGATGTCCTGGGGATGCTCAAGAGCGTCTCAGTCGCACCAGCTGAGTTGGAGGCGGCATTCACCGAGGGGATCGGCTTCGACGGCTCGGCGATCGAAGGTTTCGCTCGCGTGCACGAATCCGACATGCTCGCGCGGCCTGACGCATCGACATTCACAGTGTTGCCTGCGCGCAGCAACGAACCCGGTCAAGGCGTCGCCCGCATGTTCTGCGACATCTTGATGCCCGATGGCACGCCTAGTTACGCCGATCCCCGTCATGTGCTGAAGCGGGCCCTGAGCAAAGCCGGAGAGTTGGGCTTCACCTTTTACACCCACCCTGAAATTGAGTTCTTCTTGTTCAAGGGTGAATACGAGCGCGGAACTCAGCCGGTGCCCATCGACGAAGTCGGCTACTTCGACCATGCGCCTAATGGCGCGGGCCAGGACTTCCGGCGTGCGGCTATCGCCAGACTCGAGGCAATGGGAATCTCGGTGGAATACAGCCACCACGAGGGCGCCCCCGGGCAGCAGGAGATCGACCTGCGCTACGCCGACGCCCTGACCACCGCGGACAACATCATGACCTTCCGCTTGGTGGTGAAGGAAGTCGCGCTGGAGCAGGGGACCTACGCATCGTTCATGCCGAAACCGTTCAGCCAACACCCAGGTTCGGGGATGCACACGCACGTATCGCTGTTCGAGGGCGATCGCAATGCGTTCTATGACCCCAGCGCCCAGTACCACTTGAGCAAGACGGGCCGCTCGTTCATCGCCGGTTTGATCAAGCACGCACCGGAGATCACCGCCGTGACCAATCAGTGGGTGAATTCCTACAAGCGGTTGCAGGGTGGCGGCGAGGCGCCGGCTTATGTCTGTTGGGGGCGCAGCAACCGCTCCGCGCTGATCCGGGTGCCGATGTACAAGCCGAACAAGGGTGCTTCCACGCGGATCGAGTTCCGCTCGCTGGATTCAGCGTGCAATCCCTATCTGGCGTTCGCGGTGATCCTTGCTGCGGGGTTGAAGGGCATCGAGCAGGGTTATGAGCTGCCCGCCGGTGCTGAGGACGATGTGTGGGCCCTGACTGATGCCGAACGGCATGTCCTGGGTATCGACCCGCTGCCGACTTCGTTGCACCAAGCAATCACCGCGATGGAGAACAGCGAACTGGTCGCCGACGCCTTAGGTGAGCATGTGTTCGACTTCTTCTTGCGCAACAAGAAGCGCGAGTGGGAGGAATACCGCAGCCAAGTGACCGCGTTCGAGTTGGAGCGCTACCTGCCGGTGCTGTGATGACGGCAAGATTGCGCATATGAGCGCCGCTGCCTTGCCTTCGCGCGGTGCTCTTGCGAAGGCCGGGGTGCTGGAGACCGATGCGGCCCTGGCGATGTTGGCCGAGCTTCCGACCGACCTGGTCGAGCATGTCGCGGCTCAGCTGCCCGAGTGCGCCGACCCCGATGCAGCACTGAACGGCTTCATCCAGGTGTGGTCGGCGCACAGATCCATTGTGATCGCGTTGGGCGAGCAGCAGCTCCGCGCGCTGTTGGTGCTGCTAGGTGCGAGCCCGGTTGTGTCGGAACACCTTCAGCGCCACGGGGAAGATCTGCGC
>JBEHCB010000155.1:0-3480 GCA_041192885.1 Actinomycetota bacterium | reverse complement strand
GGCCGTTCTCGCGGTTCTCGTCTACCACCTTGATCTTGGCTGGCTGCCGGGCGGCTTCCTCGGGGTCGACATCTTCTTCGTCTTGTCTGGATTCTTGATCACGACGCTGCTTATCCGCGAATTCGATGTCACCGGACGCATTGCTCTCGCGGACTTCTATGTGCGCCGGTTCCGCCGGCTGCTGCCAGCCGTCGTTGTTCTTGTCGTCGTCGTGGCGTTGGTGTCGCGCCGGTATGACCCAATTGCCCAGTTGAGCTGGCGTGAGGATGCCGTCGCCACGTTGATGTACGTCGCCAACTGGCACTTCATCAGCAGCGATGCGTCCTACTTCGCAGAATTCGCCGACGTTTCGCCTCTGCGGCATATGTGGTCCTTGGCAATCGAAGAGCAGTTCTATGTTGTCTGGCCGCTGCTGGCGTGGGCGAGCCTGCGACTGCGCCGTTGGTTCCCCGAAATCATCGTCAGCCTGCTGCTCATCGGTTCGGCAGTGACGATGGCTGTGACATTCGCGGCGGACCCATCGCGCAGTTATTACGGGACCGACACCCGAGTTCATGAACTCCTGATCGGCGTCGCTGCGGCACTGTTATTGCGCCGACTGGGGGAGCCTCGCGATGCTGCAGCGCGCACCCGCCGGGCATGGCATGGGACGTGGCTGCTGTCAGTCGGAGCTGCTGGTGTCGCTGTGGGGCTGGCGACGCTGCGGGGTGAGAGCGCCGACTATTACTACGGCGGCGCAGTGGCTCTGAGCGCCTGCACCGCGATGATGATTCTGGGAGTCGAGTTCGGCAGGGGCACGCCCCGGCGCAAGTGGGACGCCCTCACCTGGTTGCTGAGCAATCCCGTTGCCGTGTGGGTTGGCGCCATCAGTTACAGCCTCTACCTGTGGCACTGGCCGGTGCAGGTGCTCTTGGAGTCTGGTGATGTTGGTTTGGAAGGCAACCAGTTAGCCGCTGCCCGAGCCGTTGCGTCATTGCTGTTGGCGACGGCTTCGTATTACTTAGTCGAGCAGCCGCTGCGAAGGCCGCGCGCGGATGCCACGCCGACCGAGCGCCGGCAATCTCTTGCCGCGGTGCCAGGCATCCTCTTGCTGACTGGGGTCGTCGTGTTCGCTGCGACCCCGGCTGCCGCGAATAGCGAACCGTGGAACACGCAGGTGCCAGCTGGCACGATCACCGTGCTCGGCTCGACTAAGCACGGCGCACCGACACTTGCGGTGGTCGGCGACTCGATTGCCAAGAGTTTGATGCCTGCGCTGGATCAGGTTGCGCACGAGCGTGGTGTTCGCCTCATCGCTGCCGCGTGGTCGGGATGTGGCATCGGTATCGGTTATCAGATTGACATGGACGGCAAGTCCGACTTGGAGTTTTCCAAAGATTGTTACGAGGCAGTGCCGAGCTCTTATGCGCGGCTGGTCGCCAGGTACCGCCCGGAGGTCGTCTGGGCGCATTCAGTGCGCGAACGGTTCCCCATGCGTGCTGATGATGGACGGATACTGATGCCTCGAACTGCGGAACATGATGCTGCATTGCTCGCGGGTTACCGCAGGAGTTACGACGTGCTGTCCGCCGAAGGTGCTGTAGTCGAATTCGCGCCAGTTACTTGGCCCTCGTTACGGCATAAGGGAATCTGCCGAGATGTGAAGGCGCAGTTGCCGCAGTGCCAAGCAGACGACGGCACGGACGGCGTGTATCAGCACATCAACGACGTGATCGCGCAGTTCGCGGCATCAACCGGCGGGGTGGTTAAACAGGTGGGCACCGCACCCGTTATTTGTCCGGCAGGCCCGCCGTGCCCTGAAAGCCTGCCCAACAATCCGGATGTCTACCTGCGTTGGGATGGCTCGCATTTCACGCCGCCTGGAGCTGCGTTGGTGGCGCCAGCGCTGTTTGATGCGATTGATGCAGCCGCCGGCTATCGGTTGACCAACGCACAGCCCGGCGTGAAGAAGTAATCCAGTGAGCGCGATGCGCGACGATGATGTCGTCTCGTTCGCGGAGTCATTGCAGTGGCAGATGCGTGTGTGCGCCAAGGCAGGAGCGCCTGTGGCGGCGGCGATTCTCGGGGCGATCGGCGATGCGCACAAAACCGGTGCCATTCCGAACGAGATCGATCTTCAACACAGGGTGAGGTTCGGCGACTTTGTCCCTTTGCGGCTGCTGGCTGCGGTTCACGCATTGGCCTTGGACCGGCGAGCTCCACATCTTGCTCTTCACCTGCCCACGCTTGGCGGAACAGCCGGCACCCCTGTTACCGCGACAGACATTGCGGCCGCCTTCGCTGCAGAAGCGGCTTGGGTCAACGAGTACTTGCATCGCACGCCGCAGACCAATGAGGTTGGCCGGGCACATCCCCTGAGGATCGCCTTGGCCCATCTGGGTTCCTCGCAGCCGACACATCTGCGCGAGATCGGCTGCAGCGCAGGCTTGCTGCTGAATGCCGATCGCATGCAGCCGATGCCGGGGGAGAAGGTGCGGCAACTGCCGCCGATTCGTAGCCGTATCGGTTTCGATCTGCACCCAGTGGATGCCAGCAGCCCAGCAGGTCGATTGCTGTTGAGCTCGTATGTGTGGCCGGATCATGTGGAGCGCTTCCGCCGATTGGGCGATGCGATTGTCATCACGCAGAAGTGCCCGGTTGATATCCAAGTCATGGACGCTGCGTCCGCGGTTGAACAGTTGACCTTAGAGCCGGGCACGACGACGCTGGTCTGGCACAGTGCGTTGTGGCCTTATCTCAGTGTGGATGGCCGTGCGCGTCTGGAGCGAGCATTTGCGGCGGTTGGCTCAACTGCGAAGAACAAAGCCCGCTTTGCCGTCGCGTCGTGGGAAGTAGATTCGCATGCCGTCGCCAGACGGCTCAGCTTCACTCTGACGATGCGGACCTGGTGCGACGGAGTTGTCGAGACGCAGGTGCTTGCTACTGGCAACAGCCACGCAACCGAGGTGGCCGAGGTTGCAGCACAATCGATTGATTCGTGAAGCGCGCCCGGCAGGAGTCGAACCTGCGACCAAGAGATTAGAAGGCTCCTGCTCTATCCGCTGAGCTACGGGCGCTGGGGTGCGGCTGCGCTGCATTCGCGCCAAGGCCGCAAGGTCGTGCGACTGATGTGGGGGCGAGGCCCCTAACTTCTTCTCCCGAACCTTGTGCTGCGCCGCATGCGCGCGAGTTTACGCCGCTGAGCCCGGAAACAGATCACCGCTTGTGCCACCGACTCGCTTGATGGCACTTCCGGGTGGTTGCTGCAGTTTCCACCGAACTGTCGCCGGGTTCATCGCCATAGTGGCGCGCCATCGGCCACAGGGCCGGTGGGTGATGCGCGGGGGTCATCGGCGATGGTTGTCGTCAAACGAATCGACTTGTGGACCGTTGCAGTGATGCTGGCTGCTGTGTGGCATGCATTGCGCGGGGCCGTGATGGACACGATCGTGTTCGCTTGCGCCTCGATCGCCATGATCTCGGCAGCGCCCGCGTTGCATG
>JBEHCB010000154.1:0-3830 GCA_041192885.1 Actinomycetota bacterium | reverse complement strand
GCGCCTGGGGCGGCGATCCAGCCAGCGGTTATTCGTGTTCGCGGCCCTGGTTCTCAGCCTGATGTTGACCCTCGTCGGTCGAGCGTTTCAGTTGCAGGGATTGAACAGTGAGAAGTACCAGTCAATTGCGACCAGCAATCGCACTCGCGACATCGTGACCTACGCACCGCGTGGGCAGATTGTCGACCAATCGGGTGTGCCGCTTGTGGCAAATCGTTCGAGTCTGGTGATCACCGCCGACCCGACGACTCTGCGTCGACAAAAGGACGGTGGCAAAGCCGTTCTGAAGAGGCTCGGCAAACTTGTTGGATTGAGCGGGTGGGCATTGCAGCGGCGAATGATGCCCTGCGGAACACCGGGTGCTCCGCGGCCGCCGACGTGCTGGAACGGCTCGACAGTGCAGCCCGTGCCGTTGGTCAAGGACGCAGACGAATCTGTCGCACTCGCAGTTGTCGAGCGGGTAGACCAGTTCCGCGGGTTGGCAGCCGAGGTGGAAGGCGTCCGCGATTACCCGATGCCGTATGGAGTCAATGGCGCACATGTGCTGGGGTACTTGCAACCGGTGAATGACGGCGAGTTGGCGGAGCAGGCCAAGCTTCCGCGCGAGCAGCGGTGGCTGCTTCGCAACGACCTTGTCGGACGTTCCGGATTGGAACGTCAGTACGACCGACAATTGCGAGGCAAGCCGGGTATCAAGAGGTTGGTTGTGGACCGCCGAGGACGGGTCGTCGGCACTTACATAGCCCAAGAGCCACGTGCCGGCAACACGTTGGTGACCAGCATCAGCGCGAAACTACAGGCGGTAGCTGAGGATGCGCTGTTGAACTCGGTGCGTATCTCACGCAGTCGCGGCTACCCGGCAGATTCGGCAGCGCTGGTCGCTTTGGATGTGACGAACGGGAGAGTCCTAGCTTTGGCCTCGTACCCGACCTACGATCCGCAAATCTGGGTTGGTCGCATCAACAGTGACCAGTACCAAGCGCTGCTAGATCCGAAAAAGGGAACACCGCTGCTTTTCAGACCCACTCAAGGTTTGTTCCCTCCTGGCTCGACATTCAAAGTTGTGACAACGACCGCCGCGTTGAATTCAGGTTGGAGTGCGGGCACGCGCATTCCATGCCCATCCGTTTATGAAGTGGGCCGCCGCAAACTCCGCAACTTCGATGGCGAGCGGGCCGGCTCGCTGACGCTTGCGGGAGCAATCGAGATGTCATGCAACACGGTGTACTACCGCATCGGGCACGAGTTGTGGCGCCGGGACGGCGGAGCGCAGAACACCGGCAAAGCCAAGGAAGTGATCTATCACTGGGCGCGCAGGTATCACCTCGCGCAGAAAACCGGCATCGACTTGGGTTCGGAAGCTCGCGGTCGCATCGTTGGGCGCCAAGAGCGCATCGACACCTGGAATTCCATGAAGGCGGCCTGGTGCAAGCGAGGTCGAGAGGGCTATCCCGAATACAAGAACCGCCCGTCGTGGGCGGCGTACCTCAAGGCGATTGCAGCGGAGAACTGCGTTGACGGGTATCTGTATCGCGGCGGTGACGCAGCCTTGTTCGCCATTGGCCAAGGGGACACCCTGGTCACTCCCTTGCAGATGGCGGTGTTGTACTCATCGATCGCAAACGGCGGCACCTTGTGGCAGCCGACCATCGGCAAGGCGATTATCTCTGCAGATGGAAAGTCCGCCACAAGCATCAAACCGACGAAGCTCGGCGATGTCGGCCTGAACGAGACCCAGCTTCGAGTTCTGCGCGATGGCTTGAAACGTGTCGTAACCGGCGGAACTGCAGCAGGAACCTTCGCCGGGTATCCCAACTCGGTCGTCCCGGTTGCGGGCAAGACAGGTACAGCGCAGATGGGTGGCAACAACCTTCGAGAGACGTCGTGGTTCGCCTCTTTTGCGCCAGCAAACAAACCTCGGTACGCCGTGGTTGCGATGGTCAGCCAGGGTGGCACAGGTTCTAGTTCTGCTGCAGTTGCAGTGCGCAAGGTTTATGAGGCGATCTTCGGCGTCAGTGGCGGCAAGGTCGACCCAGCTGCTTCGGTGTTTCCCGGCGGCGCGCCGATGGACCGCTCACCTCGGTTTACTCGCGATGGTCGTGTCAAGGCCACTCATGCGCCGACAGCTGATGCCAGCCCGTCGGCCGCTGCGGCCATGCTGTGGTTTGCTGTTGCGTCAACATCACTGGCGGTCAAACGTCGTTGGCATGCTTCAGTTCGCAGATCGGCGGCACGGAGATGACAACATTCGCAAACCGGCGGCGCCGCCTCATGTTTGGCGTGATTGCTGATGCTGATTGGATCTTGGTCACTGCTGCAGCCGGTTTGTCGATGCTCGGCGGGTTCATGGTGTGGAGCGCGACAAGGGGTTCGTTGGCGGATTCAGGCTTGAATCCGGAGCAGTACTTCGGCCGGCATTTGATGAACATGGCCATCGGGATGGCCTTGGGATTTGTTCTGTCGAGGTTCGACTACCGGATGTTGCGCGCCTATACGCCCGTGATCTACGGCCTATCGCTGGTCGGTTTGGTGGCTGTGTTGACCCCGTTGGGAACGACGGTCAATGGCGCACAGAACTGGATTCCGCTGGGCTTCGGATTCACAGTTCAACCCTCGGAGTTCACCAAAGTCGCACTCGTAACGGCTTTGGCATTCCTCTTGGCGGACAAGGCGCACCAAGCCGATGCGGAGACGCCGCCGAGCAACCGCGACATCTTGCTGGTGTTGCTGGTGATGGCTGTGCCGTTGCTGCTGATTTTGTTGGAGCCCGACCTCGGCACCGTCATCGTCATCGGCATCACGGTGATCAGCGTGGTCGCCGTGTCAGGCGCCACCACCGCGTGGGTGCTGGGAATGATGGCTGCGGTTGTTGTGGTCGGGACTTTGGCGGTTTCGCCAGTGACGCCGCTGCAGCGTTATCAACTCGCACGCATCACCTGCTTCACCAATCCACAGGCGGGCACACGCAGCGACTGCTTCCAGCAGATTCAATCTCAGGTCGCCGTCGGCGCCGGCGGATTCAGCGGGCAAGGACTGTTCCACGGGGAGCAGACGCAAGGCCGATTCGTCTCGTTTAATTACACCGACTTCGTTTTCTCGGTTGCGGGGGAAGAGCTCGGTTTTCTCGGCTCGCTCTTGGTGGTGATGCTGCTGAGCATCGTCATTTGGCGGGGAATCGCGATCGCCAGGCAAGCCCAGGACCTTTTCGGCCGGTTGGTTGCAACTGGCGTCGTGTGCTGGTTTGCCTTCCAGGCATTCGAGAACATCGGCATGAACTTGGGCATCATGCCGATCACCGGTGTGCCGTTGCCTTTCATGTCGTACGGAGGCTCCTCGATGTTCGCATGCTGGCTGGGAGTGGGTTTGCTGGTCAATGTCCACAGTGCGACCCGTCACAGCGTGAGACGCGTGTGACCTGCCGCGGCTACCATGCGCCGCATGACAGCCGCACCCGAGGCACTGCGCAAGCATCGTGATGGGAATTCAGTCTTCGCCCAGCTCGAGCAGGTGTTGCCGCTGGTGAAGAAGCCGATCCAGTATGTGGGCGGCGAAGTTAACGCCCAGCTGAAGAGCTGGGATGAATGCAACGTCCGCTGGGTGCTCATGTACCCGGATGCTTATGAAGTGGGGATTCCCAACCAGGGCGTGCAGATTCTTTATGAAGTCCTGAACGAGGTCGACGATGTGCTGGCCGAGCGCACGTACGCAGTGTGGCCCGACCTCGAAGCGTTGATGCGCGAGCGGGACGTCACGCAAATCACTGTTGACGGCCATCGACCAGTCGGCGCATTTGATGTGTTCGGTTTGTCCTTCGCAACAGAACTCGGTTA
>JBEHCB010000153.1:0-3384 GCA_041192885.1 Actinomycetota bacterium | reverse complement strand
GATCGGGTGTTGCACGACAGCTACGGCATGGGCAAGGTGCTGTCGGTCATCGGCGAAGGCGACAAGGCCCAGGCCACAGTCGACTTCGGATCAGTCGGGCACAAGCGGTTGCTGCTGCGTTACGCACCACTGGAGAAGATCTAGGTCGTTAGTTGCACAGCGCTGCATGACGATTGCATGCTGTTTATGCAGTGAAGCATGCGATGAAGAATCCAGTGCGAAATTTTCAAAAGCGCATCAACGGTCGATAAGTCCACATATTCATTGATGGTTTAAACGAGTTGGCGTGTTGATCACTTAACTCACATAGCTTTCAGGTTGCGTCGCCAGGCTCAGCGATGTCAGACCTTGCTGGCACAGTCGCGACCAACTAGGAGGTCGATGTGAAGGTCACACTCGAAAACGTCAGGGCAACGGTCCTGGCAGGCATGTTTGGAAACAGCGAACCGTGGTACGGGGCGGACATCGTCATCACTGATCGCAAGCCGCAGCGGTCGTTCTCGATGTATTCAGTGTTCCGACCGGAGCCACAGCACGTGGTCACTGCGCATGCGGGCGCGGTGAGCTGGCTGCTCGAGCAGGTGCGCGACTGCTTCTGCGAAGTCGAGGGTTACGGGTTCTTCAAAGAGGGTTTGTTCGGCGAGCTTGGCGATTTAGTCGAGAGCATCACCAGGGAAAGCCCCGACACAAACGCACAGGATCTGCTGCTGGCGCTGCTGGACTTGGCCGAGCAGAGATTCGTGGAGTTCGCTGGCGATGGCGCTGTCAACCAAGAGTCACCGCATTCAACGCGGCCTTAGTTGCGGTGGCCCTTTGCGGGCCGAGCGTTACGCCGATCTAGCGTTCGCCGACAGGCGCCGTCTTGCCGCTTCTCGCAGCGCGGCGCACGGCCTCGGCCACGCGCTTGGTGATCTCCGGGTGGAAGACACTCGGCACGATGTAGACGGCGTTGAGCTCTTCATCGCTGACGCACGAACTGATGGCATCGGCTGCAGCGAGCAGGATCTCATCGGTGATCCGGTACGCGCCTGCATCAAGCAATCCGCGGAAGACGCCGGGGAACGCAAGCACATTGTTGATTTGGTTCGGGTAGTCGCTGCGTCCGGTGGCGACGACTCGGGCGTGCTCGGCAGCGATAACGGGGGAGATCTCCGGGTCCGGATTGGCGAGCGCGAAGACGATCGAGTCTTTGGCCATTACCGAGATGTCCTCGCCGGTCAGGATGTTCGGCGCAGACAAGCCGATGAACACATCGGCGTCGCGCAGCGCCTCTTTCATAGGTGCGGTCACATTGCGCGGGTTCATCCGCGTGATGAGAGCGGTGCGCAGCGGGTCCAAATCGGTGCGACCCTTGTGCAGCGATCCCTTGAGGTCGTACATGACGATGTCGTGGGCACCGGATTCCAACAGCAGCCGGGCGACAGCAGAACCGGCCGCACCGGCCCCTGACATGACGATGCGCGCATCGCTGAGTTTCTTGCCAACCAAGCGCAACGCGTTGCGCAATGCGGCGGTGACCACGATCGCCGTGCCGTGCTGGTCGTCGTGGAACACGGGGATGTCCAGTCGCTCGCGCAACCGCGCTTCGATCTCGAAGCACCGGGGTGCGGCGATGTCTTCCAAGTTGATGCCGCCGAAGCCGGTGGCGATCAACTCCACAGTGCGGACGATCTCGTCGACATCGTTGGATGCGATGCAGATGGGCCAGGCGTCCACATCCGCGAAGCGCTTGAACAGAGCGGCCTTGCCTTCCATCACCGGCATCGCTGCCGCCGCCCCGATGTCGCCCAACCCCAGCACGGCCGAGCCGTCACTGACGACGGCCACGCTGTTGCGCTTGATGGTCAGGCGGCGGACATCGTCGGGGTTCTCGGCGATCGCCTCGCAGACCCGAGCCACGCCGGGGGTGTAAATGCGGGCGAGGTCGTCGCGGTGGCGCATGGGCGCTTTGACATGGACCTCCAGCTTGCCGCCGAGGTGGGCGAGGAACACCCGGTCGCTGACCTTCTCCACGTGGCAGCCGTCCAGCGCCTCGAGCGCGGCGACGATCTCCTTCACATGGTCGGTGTCGTGCGCATTACATGAAATATCGAGTCGGACCGAGCCGGGCGTGGGCTCGGAAACATCCAGCGCGGTGACGATCCCGCCCGCTTTCGCCACGGCGTTGACGATCGCCCCGCGCGCGTGAAGCTCGGGTGAGGCGATAGCCCGCAATGTGATGGAGTACCCAGGACTCGTCGTACGCACCCGCCCAAGGCTACGCGTACGCTTGCGACCCGTGACGACAGGCAATGTGACCGCGGGCGGGTCGCACCCCATTCGTGTGGTGGTGGCCAAGCCCGGCCTCGACGGCCACGATCGCGGCGCCAAGATCATCGCTCGCGCTCTGCGCGATGCCGGCATGGAAGTCATCTACACCGGGTTGCACCAGACGCCGGCGCAAGTTGCGCAGACCGCTGTTCAAGAAGATGCAGACGCCGTCGGCTTGAGCATCCTCTCCGGCGCGCACATGACGCTGTTCAAAGCTGTGAAAGAAGAGTTGTCGCAGCGCGGCGCCGACGATGTCATCTTGTTCGGCGGCGGCATCATCCCCGAGGACGACATCACGGCACTGCGCGAGATGGGCGTCGCCCAGATCTTCACCCCCGGCACCCCGACCACCGAAGTAATCGAGTGGGTGCGGGCGAACGTCGCAAGCAAGAGTTAACGGCCCGCGCGGATTCGTCCGCGCGCCGGCACCACGCCGGTGCCGTGATCAGCAAGACCTGTCTGCATGACCTGAGTTAGGACCGGACGAAGCACGACGCACCACCTGCGTGCACGCGAGACCCCTGCAAGCGCTGAGCCTGCAGTCGCGCGTGCGAGCACCGACAATCAAAGGACACTCGCGTGGATCTGTACGAGTACCAAGCCAAGGAACTGTTTGCCAAGCACGGCGTCAACACCCAGTCGGGCATCGTCGTCACAGATGCCGAAGCGGCTGCTGCTGCGACCGCTTCGCTGGATGCGACTGTCGTGGTGAAGGCGCAGGTGAAGACCGGCGGCCGCGGCAAGGCTGGCGGAGTGAAGCTGGCGACCTCACCGGATGAGGCGCGGGAGAAGGCGCAAGCAATCCTCGGTCTGGACATCAAGGGCCACATCGTCCACAAGGTGCTGGTCACGCCGGCCGCCGACATCGCGTCGGAGTACTACGTCTCGTTCCTGTTGGACCGTGCGAACCGCACCTTCCTGGCGATGGCCAGCGTCGAGGGCGGCATGGAGATCGAGGAAGTCGCCGTCACCAAGCCCGAAGCGCTGGCGAAGGTGCTGATCGATCCTCTGGTGGGTGTCACGCCGCAGGTTGCCGCGACCATCGTCGACACGGCGAAGTTTCCGGCCGATGTG
>JBEHCB010000152.1:0-3773 GCA_041192885.1 Actinomycetota bacterium | reverse complement strand
GGTTTGGCGGCGCTGGCATCACCCGCATTGAAAGCAAACTTCGGGCAGATTGACGACCGCGCACTGCCTGCTACCGATTCCGCAGCTGCGGCACAGGCATTCCTCCGCGACAACTTCAGTTCACAGGCCAACTCGCCAATCGAACTACTCGTCCCGAACTTCGACTGCACAAAGACCACCGGCGGTGGCAGCGTGCCGACGATGGCCAACTACATCGTTTATGCGATTGCCGGTTACAGCAGCGCGAAAGAAGACCCGCTGAACGAGTTCCGAAAGCACATCACGCAGGTGTCGTCGCCGGTGCAGCGTTATGTGCGCGATTCCGCCTCTGGAGATCAGTTCAAAGGTCCGAACGCGAACAACTACTGCACCCCGCTGCCTGGCTTCTACCACCCGTTCACAAACTGGGCACGCATCTCGGTGTTGACTGACGTGCCCGCGCGGGATACTGCGAGCAGCGACATCGTTGAATGGATTCGCTCAAACCCCGGAAACCCCAGCGGCATGCTCGTCGGTGGAGCGCCGGCGGTGTACCACGATCAACAGGCGGCTATCGCCAAACACATGCCGTTCCTGCTGAGCTGGTTGGCCGGCATGACGATGTTGATCTTGTTCCTCTACACAGGAAGCATCCTGTTGCCGATCAAGGCGGTGCTGATGAACGGCCTCAGCTTGGCTGCCACCTTGGGTGTGCTGACGTTGATCTTCGGCGACCACGGGCTGGCGTGGATCGTCGGCGGCTTCACAAACACTGGCGTCCTCGATAGCAACACACTGATCCTGGTCGGCGTCGTCGCATTCGGTCTGTCGATGGACTACGAAGTCTTCTTGCTTGCTCGAATCAAGGAAGAACACGACCGCGGGGAGGACACCGACACGGCAGTCTCCCTCGGCTTGCAGCGTTCGGGGCGCATCATCACAACTGCGGCGCTCTTGCTGGCCGTGGTGTTCGCGGCGTTCATCTTCAGCGGAATCACCAGCATCAAACTCTTGGGCTTTGGGGTGGCATTCGCAATCCTGCTGGACGCAACAATCGTTCGCGGTCTTCTGGTGCCGTCGTTCATGAAACTTGCCGGACGCTGGAACTGGTGGGCGCCAAAACCACTGGCCGCATTCCACGCGCGGTTCGGCCTCTCAGAATCAGAGACTCCGACAAATCAGTTCAAGAACGGGGCGCGCCAATGACGACACCGGGTATCGAAGCGCATCTTCAATCCCTGCTCGACGAGCGCGGACCTGGTGCGCTGGCCGAGCGAATGGGCATTGAAATCACCGCTGCGAGCATCGATGAAGTCGTCGGCCGGATGCCGGTTGCCGGCAACACGCAGCCATACGGATTGCTCAACGGCGGTGCCAGCGCAGTGCTCGCAGAAACCGTCGGCTCGCTGCATGCGGCCATCCACGCTGGACCAAGCCGGCGGGCGATGGGAATCGAGATCAACTGCTCGCACCATCGTGGTGCTCGCGAAGGTTTTGTGACTGCCTACAGCACCCCGCTGAATCTGGGAAACACGCTGGCGACCCTGAGCATCCGAATCGTCGACGATGCCGGGGCGTTGATCTGCACTGCTCGCCTCACCTGCGCTATTCGCGAAGGGCGCTGACAGTTACGGGAGTTTGCGCGCAGCGGTCAGTTTCCGCTCCATGATGATCCCCCACAGCGGCACGGTTCCCGATAGCGCAACGAGGACCGTCTGCAGCATCGGCCACCGCTCCCGGATGCTGATCCGCGCGACAAACGACAAGAAAAAGATGTACAGCAGTCCGTGCAACTGCCATCCGTATGTGTAGAGAGCCGACCTCTCAACACCAAACAGGTACACAGCGATCAAGTACAAGGTCATCGATGCCAACACCACACCGGTGGTCCAGGCCACTGCCCGGTATTGAGCAAAAGCGATTGCGTCTTGTCGTCCGCGTGCTTCGAGGAATCCCATGTGCGTGATTATTCACCTTCCCGCAATGTGACGAGGTGGCGCCACCACACGAATAGCGCGAAAACCGCGAACAGCGCCCACTGCACGGCGTAGGCAAGATTCCGCCACGACACATTCCCCGACGGGGCAGCCGTGAAACGCGGAGTCGCAGCCGACGCATCGACAAGTTGCACCGGTTGCTCGGCAACTAGATACCCGTCCAGTAGCACCGGGAAGGGCCACTTGTCGACGAGGGCTGCTGTGCTGAGCTCGGCGTTCGCGGGCGTCCATGCACCGACGGCAGGTGAATCCTCGCTGGGTTGCAACCTGCCGACCACTGACACAGGTTGGTTGCCATCCTGCGGCAGTCCACCGCCGCGCACGACTGCGATGACATCGCCAGCAGCAGTTCGCAGCGGCGTTACTACCCAGGGCTGCTGGCCGCTAGCCGTCGGTCGCGCCTGCGTCGTAAATGTGTACTTGGTCAGCAATTCACCACCGATGCGCGTTCGGGCGCCGATTGATGTCCGCGGCAACCACTGCTGGGCGGTGGCCAGATCGTGCAAGGGCCGAATGTCCGCCGATGAGCCGGCCACCTGACGGCCTTGGTGCGCCCACGCGGCATCCCATTGCCAACGACCCAAGGCCAAGCACCCGACCGCGACGGCGATCACTGCGATTGTCGGCGCGATGTAGTCGCGAACAATCCGATTCGCAAGGCTCGGTTTTTCGACGCTCATGCGAAGCAGTTGTCCCCTTTCAAACTTTCGAAGCGCTGGAGCAGCAGGTCATGATTGTCGCCAACGGCGCTAATCAGTCTCCGTTGGCCGGCGGCTCAGCAGTAGACGAAGACTCGGCTTTGCGAGTTGGAACATTCAAGTCTCTCGGGATCTTTCGCAAGTGACTACGCATGCTCAAGCCCAACAGGATCGCGGCTGCCATAAGCGCCATCACCATCCACAACACGACGGGAGTGTTTCGCACTGCCGCGTCATCCGTTAACGGAGTTGGCGACGGCGTGGGACCTGCAGGCACCAGCAACAGCGTCACGAGCAATCGAGTCATCAGGCATCTACCTTCGCATTCGACACAGCTGAGTCCGCGGATTCTCGCAAACCTGCGAAAACATCATCCTCTGGCAATTCCACCGGCACCCAAGTGCGGGCTAACTCGAAGTCCTCGGTCGGCCATACTGCATGTTGCTCGTGCGCGGGGATGACGAACCATCGAGTGGGATCGATTTGCGTGGCATGGGCGCGCAGCGCGTCATCGCGGGCTTGAAAGTGGCCAGGCTCGCAGGGCACGAATGTCGTGACCTCGCGGTCGCCGCTGTGATCCCATCCAGCCAACCAATCACCAAAAGGGCTTTCCAAGCCCCGCGCCACCGCCGCTTCATGCAGGGTTCTCACCCGCTCGAAGTGAAATCCTGCGTGGTAATAAACCTTGAGCACCTGCCAAGCCGGCCCGCTTTCGGGCATGAACTCCGAATCAGCCGCAGCAGCCACAGCGGCCATCGAGACCTCGTGGCAACGGATGTGATCCGGGTGCGGGTATCCGCCGTTCTCGTCGTAAGTGGTCAACACATGCGGACGCTGCTCGCGGATCAGACGCACGAGCGCTGCTGTCGGCGCATCCAGCGAGATGTCTGCGAAGCAGCCGGCTGGCAGCGGCGGCATCACACCCTGCTCATCAGACTGTGGGTAACCGGAGTCGACAAACCCAAGCCATTCATGGCGCACTCCGAGGATCCGTGCTGCTTCCTGCATCTCTCGGCGACGAACGGCTGGCAAATCTGCCCGCGTCTGTTCATCATCGACAGCTGGGTTCAAGATGTCACCGCGTTCGCCGCCAGTGCAC
>JBEHCB010000151.1:0-3778 GCA_041192885.1 Actinomycetota bacterium | reverse complement strand
TCGATCCTCCTGACGACGCCCTGTCGGTGCTTTCGCGTCAGGCGACAGACATGGGAGCTGCAGCAGCCTCACACGCCGCGGCGATGGTGAGCGATGCATTGGGCGAACTGCGCGGCGCGATGGCGCCGAGACTTCAAATGGAACTCCTGTGTGCGCGGTTGCTGGCGCCGGGACTCGGTGGCGGCATCGATGCTCTCGCGAGCCGGGTTGACGACATCCAGCGTCGGCTGGATGGCTTGCCGGCGGGAGTCAGCGGGATGGAAGCCGCCCGCGCAGCCGCAGCCAATGCGCGCCAGCAACAGCCAGCCGCCGCACCGGCATCATCGGCTGCGGAATCTGCACCCGACTCGGTGAAACCTGCGGCAGCGAAACCTGCGGTGGAAACTTCTGAATCATCTCCGCGAACTCAGGCCGCGCCAACCCCACCGGCGTCAACGCGGAAAGCTCCGCCGCCGATTTCGAAGGCAGCATCCGCGCCACCACCGGTGGTTCAGCAAGCCCCCGCGGTGCCGGCACCAACTGCTGAGGTCGACGCCCCAGTGATCAACTCATCGTGGTCGGCCGTGATGGACGCAGTCCGCGCCGATAGCCGGGTTGTATGGGCGTTGCTCAGCGGCGCTACGCCGATGAGCGTTCAAGGTTCGACTGTTCATGTCGGGTTGCCGAACGACAACTTGGCTCGCACTGCAACCAGTCGCGATGCGCATCTGGCGTTGGCAGCCGCCATCGCCCGCGTGTGCGGCTGTGCTGCGACCGTGGTGCTGGGTGTCAGTGCTCACGCTGCCGGCGATGCGGAAGCTGCCACTGCTTCGGACGCAACCGACACCGGCGGCGCGAGAATCGATGACGCTGACGCTGGGGCACCGCCGAACAGCATCGACATCATCGCCAACGTGCTCGGTGGCACGGTGCTCGAGGAATTCGACCAGAGCGACGGCTGAGCGAATGTACGAAGGCATCGTCCAGGACCTGATTGACGAACTCAGCCGGCTGCCAGGCATCGGCCCGAAAGGCGCGCAGCGCATCGCGTTCTATCTCCTGAGCGCCGATCCGGAGTATGTGCAGCGGCTATCCCAGGTGCTCGGGGAAGTGCGCGACCAGGTTCGGTTCTGTTCAGTTTGTTACAACGTGGCGTCGGACGATTTGTGCAAGGTCTGTCGCGATGAGCGCCGGGACCGCTCGAAGGTATGCGTGGTCGAGGAGCCGAAGGATGTCATCGCCATCGAGCGCACGCGTGAGTTCAACGGGCTGTACCACGTGCTGGGTGGCTCGTTGAACCCGATGGACGGAATCGGCGCGGACGACTTGCGCATCAAAGAACTGGTGATGCGCTTGCAGGACACGACAATCGATGAAGTGATTCTCGCGCTGGACCCGAACTTGGAAGGCGAGGCCACCGCCACGTATTTGATTCGACTGCTGGGATCGGCGGGCATCACCATCACGAGGCTTGCGAGCGGTCTGCCAGTTGGCGGGGACTTGGAGTACGCCGATGAAGTCACTCTCGGCCGAGCGCTGCACGGCCGCCGGAAGGTGGAGTGAGCATGCTGATCGTGCAGAAGTTCGGCGGATCATCGGTTGCCGACGCCGAAGGAATCTTGCGGGTTGCACGACGGATCGTCGCCACCAAGCAAGCGGGTCATGAAGTTGTGGTCGTGGTGTCAGCGATGGGCGACACCACTGATGAGCTGATCGATTTGGCATATCAAGTGACCCGCACGCCGGCTCCGCGCGAGTACGACATGTTGCTCACCTCCGGCGAACGCATCTCGATGGCGCTGTTGGCGATGGCGATTCACGACCTTGGGCATGAAGGCCGCTCATTCACCGGCAGCCAGGCAGGGCTCATCACGGATTCCCAACATGGCGCTGCTCGGATCGTCGATGTCACCCCGTTCCGTTTGCAAGAGGCTTTAGCTGACGGCGCGATCCCGATTGTCGCCGGCTTCCAAGGGTTTAGCCGCGAGACCAGGGACATCACCACCCTCGGTCGCGGAGGTTCCGACACCACGGCCGTCGCCATCGCTGTGGCGATGGAAGCAGATATGTGTGAGATTTACACCGATGTCGATGGTGTCTTCTCAGCCGATCCGCGGATGATCCCGAACGCGCGGCAACTGCCTAAAGTGGAATTCCAAGAGATGCTTGAGCTGGCGGCTGCGGGAGCGAAAGTGCTGCATGTGCGCGCAGTCGAGTACGCCCGCCGCGCGAACCTCACAATCAATGTTCGTTCGTCGTTTTCTGATCACCCTGGCACGTTGGTGGTCGCCGACCGTTTCACCACTGCTGAAGGAGAGATGACCATGGAGCAGCCGATCATCGCTGGCGTCGCCGTTGATAAGAGCGAAGCGAAGGTCACGGTCATTGCGGTGCCCGACACCCCTGGTGTTGCGTCCGCGCTGTTCACCGCGTTGGCCACCGCCAAGGTGAATATCGACATGATTGTTCAGAACGTGTCAGGTGCGACGACTCAGACCACAGACATCACATTCACCTGTCCCCGTGACATGGTGGCGACGGCCATCGCAGCATTGGAAGCTTCTGCAGATCAGATTCGCTACCAAACTCTGGTTACCGACGATGGAATCGCGAAACTCTCGCTCATCGGAGCTGGCATGAAGCAGCACCCCGGCGTCTCGGCCACGTTCTTCTCGGCTCTGGCGACAGCAGGTGTCAACGTAGAACTGATCTCTACCTCGGAGATCCGCATCAGCATCATCACTCGCACTGATCGAGTCGACGATGCTGCCCGTGCGGTTCATGAGGCATTCGGGCTGGATGCATCGGGCGAAGCTGTTGTGTACGGAGGGACTGGTCGATGAGCAAGCCCACGCTTGCCGTTGTTGGCGCTACCGGCGCAGTTGGCACCGTGATGTTGTCGTTGTTAAACGAGCGTGCGGATGTCTGGGGCGAGGTTCGCTTGATCGCTTCGGCCCGCAGCGCCGGTCAAGTGCGGACTGTCCGCGGGCAACAAGTGGTCGTGCAGGAGATTTCGCCTTCGGTCTTCGACGGTGTGGACATTGCGATGTTCGATGTTCCCGACGAGGTGTCTGCCCAGTGGGCGCCGATCGCGGCCGCAGCCGGTGCCATTGTTGTTGACAACAGCGGCGCGTTCCGCATGGATGCCGATGTGCCATTGGTTGTTCCCGAAGTGAATCCCGGGGACCTTGCCAAACGCCCGCGTGGCATCATCGCAAACCCCAACTGCACCACTTTGTCGATGATCGTCGTCCTGGGTGCGCTTCACCGGCGTTGGCGTTTGCTCAGTCTTGTCGTTTCTTCCTACCAAGCTGCGTCGGGCACGGGCCAGGTAGGCATCGATCAATTGCGGGCCGAACTGGCGCAGGTCGGCTCGGCGACTCTGGGGGATTGCACCTCGGATGTGCGCGATGCCGTGGACATCGCTGGTTCTCCATTCCCGGCTCCGTTGGCATTGAATGTGATCCCTTGGGCAGGTTCGCTTAAGGCCGATGGCTTCACCAGTGAAGAAGACAAGGTGCGTAACGAGTCGAGGAAGATCCTCGGCTTGCCGGAGCTGAAAGTGGCCGCGACCTGCGTGCGGGTGCCAGTCATCACCACCCACAGCCTGACGGTGCACGCTGTATTCGACGAACCCGTAGATGCAGACGAAGCAAGAGAATTGCTCGCGCAGTCGCCGGGGGTGCGAGTGATGGATGATCCCGATGCTCGGGTGTTCCCGACGCCGGTAGACGTGGTCGGCCAGGACGACACATTCGTCGGCCGCATCCGCCGTTCGCACGACGATGTACATGCCCTG
>JBEHCB010000150.1:0-4528 GCA_041192885.1 Actinomycetota bacterium | reverse complement strand
GGCGACACCAGCGGTGAAGGGGTGGATCAGGCGGCAGTCGGAGAGGGTGAAACACATGATGAACAGTGATGTGTCGGTAGAAGGGGCGGCGGCGGCTGCAGATAGCAATGTGAAGGGTCTTGGCGGACTTGAGCTGAATGTCGCTTTGGAGGCGCTGCTATTGGTTGCAGATGAGCCGGTGTCATCGGCGCATCTGGCTGATTTCCTGGATGTAGATGAAACTCAGGTTGTTCAAGCTCTGAATTCAGTTGCAGATCAATATCGGCATGAAGGACGGGGTTTCGAACTCCGGGGGACAGCGGACGGGTGGCGCCTCTACACAGCCGCCTCTTGCTCGGATTTGATGTTGCGCTGGTCCCGCGATGGGCAGCGTTCCAAATTGACGCCGGCCGCGCTGGAGACCTTGGCGGTTATCGCCTACAAACAGCCGATCACGCGTGGCCGAATTGCCTCTATTCGCGGAGTCAACGTCGATGGCGTCGTGCGGACGCTTATGGCGCGCGGACTCATCGCGGAAGCAGGAACGGATCCGACGTCGCAGGCAGTTTTGTATGTGACCACCGCATTGTTCTTGGAAAGGTTGGGGATTCATTCGTTGGAAGACCTACCCGCCATATCGCCCTTATTGCCCGATGTGCAAGACGCTGTCGACCTATTCGATTCGCTCGGAGCACAATGAGGAATTCCGAGGGGTCAGGTATTCGACTACAGAAGGTGATGGCTTCAGCCGGGGTTGGGTCACGCCGTCACTGCGAGCAACTGATTGACCAAGGCCGCGTCATGGTCAACGGCAAGGTAGTTGCGGAGCAGGGCCTGCGTGTGAATCCGGTGTCGGATGTGATTCATGTTGACGGTCAGCGCCTGACGGCTGCAACCGGCACTGTGGTTTTGGCCTTCAACAAGCCCGTCGGAGTCGTGACCGCGATGACGGATGATTTGGGTCGGCCGTGTGTGGGGGATTATCTTGTCAACCGACCAGAGCGGTTGTTCCATATCGGGCGCTTGGATCAAGACAGCGAAGGCTTGTTGCTGCTGACTAATGATGGTGAATTGGCGAACCATGTGGCACACCCGCGTCACGCGGTGGCCAAGACTTACGTGGTTACCGTGGCAGGAACTATCGCGCGCAGCGTCGGCCGGACGCTGAAAGAAGGCGTGGTTCTGGACGACGGGCCGGCGAAGGTTGATGGCTTCTCGCTGGTCCAGGCTTTGCCCGGTGTGACGATGATCGAAGTGGTCATCCATGAAGGTCGCAATCGCATCGTCCGTCGCATGTTCGAAGCTGTGGGCCACCCCGTCGTCCGTTTGGTCAGAACCAAAGTTGGCCCCATTCGACTCGGCGAGTTGCGGCCTGGTGCGTTCCGGACTTTGTCTGGTGCTGAGGCGGGTTCGCTGTATTCGAGCGTCGGTCTGTGAACCGTGCGGCAGCTGCGCGTGAAGGCTCTCTCTTAGGCTTGCTGCCTGTGGCCGGCGGTAGATCTGACTCGATTGGGAGTTTCCCTGCGGGCAAACCTTTGGTGATAGCCATTGATGGCACCAGCGGGAGCGGCAAGTCAACCACTGCGAGAGCGGTCGCACGGGCTTTAAGCGGTTCCTATGTTGATACGGGGGCGATGTATCGCGCAGTTGCTTGGTGGATATTGCGCCAAGGGGTTGACCTGAGTGACCCTGCGGCCATTGCCACCGCCGCGGGTGATGCACACGTCATCGTGCAGCCAAACCCTGCGTCGTTTGCCGTTGTTTGCAACGGCTTCGACGTCACCCAGCAGGTGCGGAAAGTTGCCGTAACCGAAGCGGTCTCAACCGTGGCGGCCGTGCCGGCGGTTCGGGCGATGCTTTGTTCGTATCAGCGCACATTGGCTGACGATGCCCTCACAGCAGGCAGGGCCATGGTCATGGAGGGCCGGGACATCGGCACTGTTGTGCTACCCGAGGCTGATGTGAAGATCTGGCTGACAGCTGATGTGGAGGCACGCGCCGCCCGTCGCGCAGGGGACGGCGAGGGTCCCGTGAGCGAAACCTCGGCGCGACTTGTCAACAGGGATCAAATCGACGCCACGCGTGCTGTCTCGCCAGCGCAGATGGCAGCCGATGCCATCCACATCGACACGACTTCAACCTCAGTCGATGAGGTTGTTGCGCGAGTGCTGGAGTTGGCGACAACCGTCAGGTTGGCGGATCAGCGATGACAGCCACACTTCCACCAGAGGATGGCTCGCTGGCCGAGCGTGCAACTGATGTGAACGGCGCTTGGGTAGACGCCGCGCCAAACGGCGATGGGAATTTTGACGAGAACCTCGACCAGTGGGTGCAGCCGGCCCTCGCTGGGGAACTGGACGACGATCCTGATGAAATGCTTGCAGCATTAGGACTTGAATTCGTCGACGGTCGCACCCCTTCGCTGAGCCACAACTGGCCTGTTGTGGCCGTGCTCGGCCGGCCAAACGTCGGAAAATCGACGCTGGTGAATCGAATCCTCGGACGCCGCGAGGCTGTGGTTGAGGATTTGCCGGGAGTCACCCGCGATCGTGTTCGTTATGAAGCGCAGTGGGGTGGACGCGACTTCATTCTGATGGACACCGGTGGTATCGGCGCAACCCGCGATGAATTGGCCTCGGCGGTGTCTGAGCAGGCCCTTCGCGCTTTGGACGAAGCGGATGTGGTCATGTTCGTCGTGGATGCGCAGGTGGGAGCGACCGATGCTGACGAAGCGGTGGTCAGCGTGCTGCGTAAATCGAAACTACCGACGGTCCTCATTGCGAACAAGGTTGACGACGAGCGAACCGAGGCCGACGCTGCTCGTCTATGGAGCCTCGGGTTGGGCGAGCCGTGGCCGGTCTCGGCTCTGCATGGCCGCGGCAGCGGCGACGCGCTGGATGCGATCGTCGCCTGCCTGCCCGACCAGGCGCGCAACGCTCGCGATTTGGCTGGGCCACATCGCATCGCTTTGGTTGGCAGACCCAATGTGGGCAAGAGCAGCCTCTTGAATTCTTTGGCTGGGCATGAACGGGTTGTGGTCCACCATGTTGCGGGTACCACTGTCGATCCTGTGGACGAAGTCATCACATTGGATGACGAGCCCTGGGTTCTGGTGGACACTGCTGGCATCAGGCGCAAGGTTGATCATGCCAGTGGCCATGAATGGTATGCCTCTTTACGAACTCAAACCGCAGTCGAGCGGGCTGATATCGCGTTGGTTGTTGTTGATGCTTCGGCGCCGCTTGCTGAGCAAGATGTCCGCATCGCTTCGCTCGCGGAGGAAGCGGGTAGAGCCATCGTGGTGGTGTTCAACAAATGGGATTTGGTTGATGAAGAGCGGCAGAAATACCTAGAGCGCGAATACGAGCAGGACCTGCAGATGATCTCCTGGGCTCCCAGGATCAACATCGCCGCCAAAACTGCATGGCACACCAATCGGATCCTGCCGGCGTTGCGCCGGAGTTTGCATGGCTGGCAGACCCGTGTGGCAACAAGCGCCCTCAATCGTTTCGTGGCAGAACTGGTGGCGGAATTCCCTCACCCTGTTCGCGGTGGCAAGCAATCCAAAATCCTGTTCGCAACCCAAGCAGGAGTCAGGCCGCCGAGCTTTGTGCTGTTCACCACCGGGCCGCTGGATGCCGGTTACCGCCGTTTTGTGGAACGCAAGCTTCGGGAGCGATTTGGGTTTGAAGGATCGCCCATCAGGATCACCGTGCGGGTGCGGGAGCGCCGCCAGCGGTAGGTGGCTGCACCTGCCAGATCTTTGCTGTCGGTAACGCATTGTTGGGCTCTGCTGCAGTTGAGATCGGCGTGCGAGTTCAAAGCTGCGGCCTATTCCAGGGGCTTCGAGTGCGTGACGCTCATCAATTGACGTAATGAATGACGCACTCCCCATTCGTCTGCAAGCAGGGCCAATCGTTTCTCATCGTGGACGGTTGCTGGCAGATCCGGCCACACCTCACCTAAGGGAACGTCGGTGACGACTGTGGTGACCAGAGTCAGTGCATCCAATGTTGTCTCGGCGTCGAGCAGGCGCCGCCGCACACCGGGCTTCAGCGAGCTGGCCGCGTCCATTGCGGCCTTGCGTATTGAAATCAAATCGCCGAACTCCGCTAATAGCGCGGCAGCGGTCTTCTCGCCGATTCCGGGGACCCCAGGCATGCCGTCACTGGCATCCCCGCGCAGAGTTGCGAAGTCCCGATATTGGCGTGATGTGACCCCGTATCGGCCAGCAACCACGGAATCGTCGATCGGCTCGGTGTTCGAAATCCCTTTGGCGATTGAGAGGACTTGCACACCAGCGGCATCGTCGACGCATTGCAGCAGGTCGCGGTCGCTGGTGACGATATCCGCACTTTGGTAGCCCATCGATCGGGCATGTGCGGCCGCCGTGGCGAGGATGTCGTCTGCTTCGTAGTCGTCATGAGCTAGGCGGCACAGACCCAGGCAGTCGAGCAGATCAGCCAGGGCAGTGACCTGCGGCGTAAGTGTGTCCGGCTCTTCTTCGCCACCGTCGTCAGCAACGCGGTGAGCCTTGTAAGCCGGCCAT
>JBEHCB010000149.1:0-8119 GCA_041192885.1 Actinomycetota bacterium | reverse complement strand
CAGGTCGTCGACGAAAACACAGTCCGCGGCGCTGACGCCAAGTTGCGAGGTCGCCAGTTCGAAAATCGCCGGGTCGGGCTTGCGCAGTCCGACCTCATGGGAGATGACAACGGCATCGAACATGTCATCCCAGCCATCTCGGGGATAGTCATTTCCCCAAGAATTGGAAATGAGCGCGGTTTTCAAACCTTGCTCGCGGGCGCGATAGACCAAGCCGTTCATGTCAGGTGCGTGATCGAACATCGCGAACATCCGCGCAACCATTCCCTCACCAGGGAAAGGCTTGCCAGTGCGGGCTTCCATCTGCTCTTGCAAGATCTGTTCGAAGTCGGGGATGGTCATCTCCCCCACTTCAAGGGCGTGTATCGGGTTGGTGTGCGCGAGTCGCGCGAACTCCGGGCCGAACCAGTGGTCAACCAGGTCGAAGTAAGCAACGAGGTCGACGCGATCTGCCTGCGCCCATCGTTCGATCGCCGTCGACAGCGGGCCGGTGAGAACCCCTCCCCAATCGACGATCAGGGTCGTCGGTTCGCCTGCCATGCGGCGCAGACTACGGCCGACTGATGATCGCTTGCCGCATCCAGACGATTCACCTGCGCGTTAAGCGGCTTTGGCGGCCTCCCATAAATGTTCGGCAAGCGCCTGCAGGTCCCGTCGCGCCCGCGACCGAGGTGCGGCCTCTGCCAGAGTCACCGCTTGCTTCAGTGCCTTGGAGCATGCGCTCGCATCCTCGGCGATGAATCGCGGAGCCACAACATGGTCGTCGATCCGGTGAGCTAAGCGGCGCTCCATGAACTCATGCCATTGCTGATCATCGGCCCGCTCGCGCGACACCACAGTGCAGATGCGCTCGGCCGGAACAACTTGGCGGACCTCATGCAAGCAACGCAGAAGTCGCGCAACTGCGATCGGATCGCTGCCGCCCATCATCAATGCCACATCCGCGGCGCTGAGGGTGGCGAAGGCCGCATCAGCGGGATCGGGATCAAAGGACGATTGCGAATTTGGCAGCGCGCCGGCGTCGATCACCACCAGGTCCGCGGTTTCGGCCGCGAAACCCATGAGCGCCTTCCACAACTGCGGGCGCAACAACCGACTGCCAGACGGACCGGCGATAACCCGCAGGTTCTCACCCACCTCAAAAGCGGAATCCCACACCGTTGTCGCCTGCACCTGACCCAGTGAGATCTGGTGCAGAAGCCAATCGACGCTTGCCGTGCAGTCTGTGATGCCGAGCATCTGGTCGACACTGCCTGCGCGGACATCGGCGTCAATCAGCAGACACCTGCGCCCACGGCGAACTGATTCATCAGCGATTGTCACCGCCGCCATCGTTCGCCCCACCGATCCTGTCGGCCCTGCCACGACAACGACCGCGCCGGCCGGACTTGCCGGAATCTCCATTGTGTTGACATCAGTTGCGCGTAATTGCGAATCCCGCAGCGTGGTTGCAACCGCTTGGACCGCGCGAATTGCGTGACCCGGTTCCACCAACACGCAGTGGGAAATACCCAGCGAGAAAGCCCGGTCGTATGCCTGCAAATCCGATGCGACGCCGATAACGGTGGCGCAACTTTGGGCCAGAACAGAAACTGTGTGCGCATCCAAGCCAGGCAAGTCCACGGCCACCAACACCGCGTCCACATCGACTGTCAACACATACGCCAGCACATCGGTCGCATCGACACAGCGCCGCGCTACGCGCACCGCCGAGGCAGGATGGTTGGCGGCGGACAAGAACTCGGCCTCCCACTTCGGAAAATTGAGCGCCAGGGCCACTGTCGGAACCGGGTGCATTGTCATCTCGTCACCTCCACCAGGTCGATTGCATGATTTCGCAAGGCAGACACCACGCGCGCACTTTGCTGTGCGGACACTTGAACGACGAACACGCGATCACCCAAAGCCGAATCTGCATCGGCGACTTGTGCGACCACAACTCTCGCGACCATCCGGCTGGGTTCAGGGGTCAGAACATCTTTCGCGGTGGCCCACACTTCAACCACATCACCGCGCTTGGCCGCGGGTGGCGCATGACCAGGCTCAATGCTGATGCTCACCTGCCGAACTGCAGTCGCCTGACGGCCGCGGACATCGGCCGCGGCCAGCAACATTCCTGCAGCCACCGGTCGAATGACCTGGGTGCCGATGACATCGTTGACGATCAGCGCGGATGTCTGTGATGGCAGCTGCACATCAACAGCGGTCACATCGCTTTCGCCGATAACCATGCCGGCAGGCAGGTCGTGCACCGCCATGAGCGCTCGTGAGGTGGCGGCGGCACTTGACGGCCACATGAACCAGGCGAGTGCCACACCGCTAGCGGCCAGAGCAATGCCAGTGATCAACCGCCCGTCAGCCCACCAGCGACGGCGAACGGTTGCGCGCCGAGCTCGCGCTGGGCGTAGAACTCCTGCATCGTCCATGCCCAGCCCCCTCGTCGGTTGCGTGTGCGGCCGCTTCTCGCGCGTTGGTTGTCAGACGCGGGCAGCAGGGGGCGAGTTCCGCTGCGGTGGGCTCTGCTGCTTCTGACCAGTGCCTGTGGCTAGTAAGTGGGACAAGTGCCGTTGTCCACAGGCGCAGCTGAATGGCGCGCTATCCACATTCGGCATGGGACGATTCGCGCATGACCAGCGAAGTTCCCCGGTTTCTCACCCCGGCGGATGTGGCGGAGATTCTCGCCATCAGTCCGAGTCAGGTGCTGAAGTTCCTTCGCGACCGCGAACTCCGCGGGATCAAACTGCCAGGCAAAGGTCAGTGGCGGATCGAAGCCACCGCGCTCGAAGAATTCATCGCAAGCCTTTATGAGCAAACCCAAGGCGACGAGCACCAGTCGTCGTCAGGACGCTCTGGCGAATCCCGCAGCCGCTGATCAGCGCGCAGGTTCCGATGTAACTAATGCAATGGCGGCAAACGGGATCGTCAATGTCATTGCGCGGCTGACCACGTCAGCACAATCAGCCCAGACCGCCACCAAGTCGCCGCTGAGCATCGCCCCATCACAACGCCACACGGCGATGCCACTGGTCAACCAGCGGCTGAGCGCGCTGGCCGCCGCCAATTCGCCACCCAGCATCGCCGTCGGCGGATTAACTTTCAGCGGCAGGTGCCGCAGCGCAACGATCGCCGAAATCATCACCAACGCATGCGCTCGGGTGGTATCGACCAGAACGCAGTCGCGATACACCGTCAAGACCTGCCCCTCGACGCTCTGTCCGCCTTGGCATTCGAGCACCACCCAGCCAGCCGCCGACAGCCGCTCGTGAACTGTGTGCGAACGCTGTTCCGCGCTGATGAATTGCGCAACTTCCCCATCCACATCACCCCACAGATGCGTGGCAGCAGCCGCGGCCACATCGGCCAAGCCCTGCCACGCTGCAGCGGAGTCACTGTGTGGGTCATCGCCGGGCTCAGGTTCCACCCGGTCGTGGTCATCTGACTCAGTCATGGTGCTTTGACGGAAGCACCGCACCCATCGGTCCGCCAGCGAGGGTCAAATTTCTCCACAGGCATTTCTACGCATATAGACGAAAACGAATGAACATGCATACAAATAGCCCCATATATACATATCCGACAGCATCACTGACATCTGACCGGGAGGGCAATGGACACGACGAAGACCGATTCGGTCACTGATGACACAACTGCGCATGCACAAGCGATGGGCGCGGAATTTCTGACCGCAGGGCAGTCCCAGGTGATGTGGCGAGCCGCCCCGCGACAGCGACGACCATTGGATGCGCCTGCCGGTACTGCGAACCGAACACCCATCTCAGTCCGTCGCGCAGCACCCGTGACTCGGTCTGCCGTGCATGCCACCAGTTCACCCGGCGCTGCGACGCCACCCGACGCCGATCGTGACCCAGATGCGCAATCGACCTCAGCGAGCGGCCCGGATTCATCCCTGCAGCATGTTGCATCGACGGCGCTTCGACTGGTCGCAGAGATCACCTGCGCTCTGCGCCCAGCACACCAAAGCATGCGCTGGACCACAGCATCGTCTTACGGATGGCTGGAACGCGCACAAGCCCGCGCAGCTTCACTGGCGGCGCGCGGTTCAGCAGTTTTATCAGTTGCAATCATCGGCGTTCACGCGCAGTGCATCGATACAGCGACGCTCGAATGTTGCGCAACCGTTCTTGTTCGGCGCAACGGCGCCATCAAGGCTCGCGCTCTGGCCGTCTGCTTGCGTCAGCGCCGGGGCACCTGGTGGGTTACGCACATCGAGTGGTGATACCGACGACTGCACTTTCCGATGCGGCATCTGATGCGGCACATCGGTGCATGCGAAACCCCAGGCCGAATTTGCGTGAAACTGCGCAGCCAAAGAAGCGATGCTGAGAAGCGGGTCAGCGGATCTTGGTGGGATCCCCGTGGCACTTCTTGAACTTGGCTCCAGAGCCACAAGGGCAGGGCTCGTTGCGCGAGACACCCGCATACGGGTCTGCCCCCGACTGCCGCGAGCCACCTTCTGCATCCCCGGTTTCGGACGGCCCGCTGTACTGCAGTGCCGAAGGTCGCGGTGCGCTTGGAGCCTTGGCCAAGGTCACTGCCGGTGCCGCGTCAGCATCATCGAGGTCGTCGACGGCGTCATCGTCACCAGCGCTGTCGCTGAGGTCGTTGACGACAACCTGTGCGTTGAACAACAGTCCGACCGACTCTTCCTTGACCGCTTCCATCATGGCCACGAACAGGTCATAACCCTCTCGCTGGTACTCAACCAGCGGGTCGCGTTGAGCCATCGCCCGCAGACCGATGCCCTCGCGCAGATAGTCCATCTCATACAGGTGCTCGCGCCACTTTCGGTCGAGCACGGCCAGCAGCACTTGCCGTTCCAAGTCCCGCATAACGGCGGATCCGAGGTCTTCCTCGCGGGCTCGATAAGCGCGCAGAGCATCCGCGACCAGTGGCTCGACCAGGCTTTCGGCGTCGACCGCTGCAGAGCCGCCTAGGGAGTCGATCACAACGTCAATTGAGACCGAGATGGGAAACAAGGTCCCCAAGGCGGTCCACAACTGGTCGAAATCCCATTCGTCCTCGATGTCGCCGCTCAGCGCGCCATTCACATAACCGGTGATAGTCGAGCGGATGAACGCTTCGAACTCTTCCGAGAGATCGGCGTCCTCCAGCAGTCGGTCTCGCTCTGCATAAACCACCAGACGCTGGCGATTCAGCACATCGTCATACTTCAAGACGTTCTTGCGGCTCTCGAAGTGCAGGCCTTCCACCGATGTCTGCGCCGAAGCGATGGATTTGGCGACCATCGACGACTCGATCGGCACATCGTCGGGGACGTTGAACCTCTGCAGGAAGGCATTGACCATGTCGCCCTTGAACAGGCGCATCAAGTCGTCTTCAAGCGAAAGGTAGAAGCGGGACTCACCCGGGTCGCCCTGACGGCCGGAGCGGCCTCGCAGCTGGTTGTCGATGCGGCGCGACTCGTGGCGCTCGGTGCCGAGGACATACAGACCACCAAGTTGGACGACCTCGTCATGCTCGGCACGGACAGATTCCTCTGCCGCGGCGATCGCAGTGGGCCATGCGGCTTCGAATTCTTCAGGGGTCTCCGCGGGCGACAGCGACTGTGCCTCGAGGCTCTCGTTGGCGATGAACTCCACATTGCCGCCGAGCATGATGTCGGTTCCACGACCGGCCATGTTCGTCGCCACGGTGACTGCACTCTTGCGGCCGGCTTGGGCGATAATCGACGCTTCTCGCGCGTGATGTTTAGCGTTGAGCACCTGGTGCTTGACTCCGCGCTTGACCAACAGGTTGGACAGGTACTCGCTCTTCTCGACGCTTACCGTGCCGACCAAGATCGGCTGCCCGGTCGCGTGCCTCTCGACGATGTCTTCGACAACGGCCGCAAATTTCGCCTGCTCTGTGCGGTAAACCAAGTCGGACTGATCGACACGCAGTGATGCCTTGTTCGTGGGGATAGGCACCACGCCGAGCTTGTAGATCTGGTCAAACTCCGCTGCTTCGGTCATCGCCGTACCGGTCATGCCGGACAACTTCTCGTACAAACGGAAGTAGTTCTGCAGGGTGATGGTGGCCAAAGTCTGGTTTTCTGCCTTGATCGGCACACCCTCCTTAGCCTCGATCGCCTGGTGCATGCCTTCGTTGTAGCGGCGACCTTCCAGGACACGGCCGGTGTGCTCGTCGATGATGAGCACCTCGCCTTGCATGATCAAGTAATCGCGGTCGCGCTTGAACAACTCCTTGGCCCTGATGGCGTTGTTCAGCATGCCCACCATGTGGGTGTTGGCCGATTCGTAGAGGTTCGCAATCCCAAACCATTCCTCGGTCTTGGTGATGCCAGACTCCAAGACGCCGATCGTCTTCTTCTTCTCGTCGACCTCGTAATCCTCGTTGCGAACAAGTCGCGAAGCCAGACGTGCAAACTCGCCGAAGAACTGCACCGGCTGGTCAGCAGGGCCGCTGATGATGAGCGGGGTGCGCGCCTCGTCGATCAGGATCGAATCCACCTCGTCGACAATGGCGAAGTTGTAGCCGCGGTGCACAAGTTCATCGGATGTCGATGCCATGTGATCCCGCAAGTAGTCAAAACCAAACTCGTTGTTGGTGCCATATGTGATGTCTGCGGCATACGCCTCCCGACGCTCGGCCGGGTTCATGTGCGCGAGGATGCATCCCACCTGCAAGCCCAGGAAGCGGTGAACCCGCCCCATCCACTCGCTGTCGCGCTCAGCCAGATAGTCGTTCACGGTGACAATGTGGACGCCCTTGCCGGAGATCGCGTTCAGGTAGGCCGGCAGAGTTGAAACAAGGGTCTTGCCTTCACCGGTGCGCATCTCAGCGATGTTGCCTTGGTGCAGTGCAGCGCCACCCATCAACTGGACGTCGTAATGGCGCTGGCCCAGTGTCCGCTTCGCCGCCTCGCGGACGACGGCGAATGCTTCGGTCAAGAGAGAGTCCAAACTCTCGCCGTTGGCATGACGTTGCTTGAACTCGTCCGTTTTCGCCCGCAGCTGCTCATCGGTCAAGTCGATGACCAGCGGCTCGAGCGCGTTCACCTGCTCGGCAATTGACTCCAGCCGCTTGATGACGCGGCCTTCACCGGCGCGCAGGATCTTGTCGAGAATGGACACGGGCGCATCGTAGGCAAGCGGAGTCAGGCGATCTTGAGCAGCCCTTCGCGGACAGCGCGAACAACAGCCTCCATCCGATTGTGCACACCGAGCTTCTCGTGGATGTTTCTGACGTGGTTCTTCACGGTGTTTTCGCTGATGTACAAGCGGCTCGCGATGGCGCGGTTGTTCAGCCCCTCGGCCACCAAAGCCAGCACCTCCCGTTCCCGTCGGGACAACGCGCCGATGCCCTGGTCGGGGTGTTCGCTGCGCCGGGCCATCTTGGCCAGCTCGGTTATCAATGTGGATGCCACCGCCGGTGAGAGCAAGGATTGCCCGCTGGCGGCCGCTGTCACGGTTTCTTTTAGTTCTTTGCCGGTGCAACTGCGCATCAAGTACCCGCGAGCACCCTGCTTCACAGCGTCTCCCAGCTCCGCCGCATCGTCTTTATCGGCCAGCACCACAACGTGGGACGTCGGGTATTTGGAGTGCAGGTACGACGCAGCCAATGAACCATCGCCGGCGAGCATCGACAAATCACACAAGATCACATCCGGTGCGCGCTCGCCCAACTGCTGCTGCGCTGCCACGACATCGGTCGCCTCCGCAATAACCGCAACTGCTGAATCTTCACCCAGCAGCGACCGCACACCCCGGCGGAACACCGGCTGCGAATCAATAACAGCGACCGTGGTGACGGACACCGCGGGTGTGTGGCGAAGGTCGATCACATTGCCACTGCGAACAGTGGGACTAGCGGAATCGAGCTGATTCATTGCATCTCCTGTTCGATTGTGTGGTTCTTGCGCTTGATGGTCTGTACCTAACAAGGTGCAGGCGTTCATTGTGGCGACTTTCCTGAGTTGAACGTCGCCATTCGTCATGCCATAACCTGTGCATCTTCTTACAATGTCTCACTAGATGAAGCGGTTTGTTCGCCATGATCCACAGTTTCACCGACACCCCGATCAGGAAAATCCGCTCCTTCACCAAGTTTCACAACTCCGTACGTGTACGCCTTACGT
>JBEHCB010000148.1:0-4218 GCA_041192885.1 Actinomycetota bacterium | reverse complement strand
GGGTGCCTAATGCGCGCTGTTCAGGTGTGAGCACTGCCAAACGGCGCATGATGTCTTCGGCGCTCTCGTGCTCATCGCCGTCTCCGGAGCTCTTCGGCAACTCAACGCCTGCGTAGCGAGTGACAACGCGCGGCACATCGTGGTTCTCCAAGACCCAAGTCGTGGGTGCGCCGACAGCGCGATCGTGCAAGAGCGCCTCATCGATGCGCTGTCGCAGATCTTCCGCATCCCATTGGGCGCCGACATGGCCGAAGTTGAACGCAAGGTGCAGCTCGTCTGGGCGCAGGTACTTGGCACGCCGTTGCGCGGTATCGACCCACACCTCGCCGACGAACGAGCGAGATGGCGTGTATTCGTTGGCGACGCTGCGCCAGGCTCGATAAATGTCGTGAACCGGATCTTGATCCCAATGCGGCAGCGGCTCGAAGTCGATGATCTCGCCAGCGGTTGCTTTGCGGGCACGGTCGGAGTGATCCGGGTAGTCGGGGTAGCCCGGTGCTTTGACCAAGCCGTGGGACACATCGATGCGGAAGCCGTCGACACCGCGGTCGAACCAGAAGCGCAGGGTGTCTTCGAACTCCTTGTGCACATCAGGGTGATCCCAGTTCAGGTCCGGCTGCGATGAATCGAAAATGTGCAGGTACCAGTAGCCGCTTTCGGTGCCGTCGAGGTTCTTGATCGGCGACCAAGCGTTGCCGCCGAAGACCGAGCGCCAGTTGTTCGGTGGCAACTCGGCATCGGCTCCTTTGCCTCGCACACAGTGATAGCGCGCCCATGCATCGCTGCCAGGCTCGGTCGCGAGAGCCTCCTTGAACCAGCGGTGCTCCCACGACGAGTGGTTCGGCACGATGTCGACGATGACCTTCATGCCGTACTTGTGGCAGTCGGCGATCAACGCTTCCACTTCAGCTAGGTCGCCAAAAACCGGGTCAATGTCGCGATAGTCGGTGACGTCGTAGCCGCCATCAAGCAGCGGCGAGGTGTAAAACGGGTTGAACCAAATCGCATCCACGCCCAAGTGCGCCAAGTACGCGAGGCGAGAGCGCACGCCGCGGATGTCGCCGGTGCCATCACCGTTGCTGTCGGCGAAGGACCGAGGGTAGATCTCATAAACGACTGCGTGGCGCCACCAGTCGTCAGCGTGGTTGTCGGCGTGGACGCGGTGGTCCAGATCGCCGGCAGGGGAATACAGCTGGGCGATGTCGGTGACGACGTCGTTGATGAGCTCTGACACGAGGGCAGAGCCTTGCACATGACCGTGGAGATTCCCTCATTTGACGGCTGCCGCGAGTTTTTTTCCAAACAACCGCAACTGCGGACACGGACTCCGATAGTCGGACGACACTGATGTGAGTTGGCAGTTACTTCATCTGAATGGCAGACGCCCATGCCCGCTGCTGCTTAGCGTGACTTCGCGGTTATCTGCACGCCGCACAGCCGATATGGGAGGTCGCCATGAGCACGATGAGAGTGCCGGTCACGGAAGCAAAAGGCATCGAATGCCCTCGATGCTCGGCCGTGCTGTCCATCGATACATCGAGCCCGCAGACGACATGTTCGTGCGGATTCCGCGGTTCGACGGTGTACATCCTCGAAGCCGATTATTTGCGCTCGGGTCTGCCAGGTTGGCAAGCACGACTTGAAGGCCTGGATGCATCAATCGCGGCTGGGTCTTTGCCGCCGGCGGGATACATCCCGATGAACCAGGCCCTCGATATGCGCCGACGGCCGGTAGCCATCAGCCCGGCGCTAGCTGAGCCGGCGCATCGGCGCGGGCCCGCCGCGTACGAGGTGATGCTGGCTGTGGGGTCGTTCCTTCTGGTTGCCGGCATCGCTGCATACACGGTCATTGCTGGCGACACCTTTGGAGTCGCGACTCAGTCTGCAATCTTGGCGGCGCTCATCGTTGTGACTGCTGCCGCCGCGGTGATGTTGGAGACCCGAATGGTCGCCACCTCGACAGCGATGGCTGTGGCTGCAGCGGGTTCATGGATCTTCTCGGTTGCATGGTTGCCGTCCTCAGTTGGTGAAAGAAGTTGGTGGTATGCGAACCACTGGTTCGGCACCACAGCCTTAGCCGGCACAGCGATTGTGTGGACCGCGGCGGGACGTTATTTCAAGGCGCCAACCTGGACTTATGTCGGCACTGTCGCCGGCGCTGCGGCTCCTGCCGCTGCGCTGCTGTGGGCCAGTGCGGCCGTCCAGGACGCCACGACCTTCAGCCGGCCGGTGATCTTGGCAGTTGCTGCGATGCCTTTGACCATCGCAGGAATCCTGCTGTTGCAGAAGCAACTGACGATTTTCGACGACACTCGCGGGGCGACCGTCCTGGCCGGCTGGGCAAGTATTGCCTGCTCGCTTTGGTTCCTACTCGATTCCCAAGTGTTCGCGGGCACACCGTGGACCACAGGCAATCAAAACGCTGCGTGGTTCTTGCACATCGCGTTGGCTGCATGGCTGCTGTCGACCGTGGCCGTTTCCGAATTTGCCACTCCGGTGATCGGCGGTGTCGCTTTGGGCATGATCGGCGGGTTCACCTTCCTCACCAGCTGGGTGGCACTCGGTGTCTTCTGCGTCCTGATCATCGCCGCGACCGCGTGGCGCAAGACCGTGTTCTCGAATATCACGACGCCGATCATCGCTTTGGCCGTGATGCTGTTCGAGACATCCAAGTGGTACTCGGTCGGCGCTGCGGAATTGGGAAATGAGAACACCTTCCAAGGAAAGTTGGAGTGGCACACGGCGATTGAGCTTGGTGTTGTGGCGTTGGCGTGCCTGTACATCGCTGCCGCCGATTCACAATTGTTCGCGCTGCTGCCCGCGTGGGTTTTCGGCGCAATCGCCATCGGCCAGTTCATGGCGATCATCGACTACAACGACATCGTGGAGAAAGTCTCCCTGCCGATCGCCGGCTACACGCTGATCCTGGGATTGGCTGCGTGGTGGCGCCGGCGCGATCTGAGCACTGGTGTGTGGTTGGCACCTGCGTTGATGATCGGCCTCATCCCGTCGGCGTTCCAAGCTCTTGGGGAGGCGCCGACCGCCCGCTTCTATGTGGTGCTCGGTGTGGCAGTGGTGATGCTCGTCGCGGGCGTGTTCACGAACATGCTGGCAACTTTGTTGACCGGCACGGTCGCCGCAATCTTGTTGGCCATCCAGCCGCTGACTGACCCCGGGCATTCGATTCCGATGTGGGTGTCGTTTGTCGCGGCAGGTGCACTGCTGGTTTTCGTCGGCGCGATGTTCGAGCGCTTGCGCCGGCAAGCAGGCAGCCAGCAGCGTCTGGCTACGACCTTGCGCTGATCCAGCCCTTAAGTGCGCGTGCCAGAGCGCTCGCCACGGGTGACAAGGGCGATAGCACCGAGCACCAGCGCTCTACCGACGATTGCAATCGGCGTGACCTGCTCGTCCAGCAGCAGCACCCCAAATGCGACCGCGATGACGGGATTCACATACGCGTAGGTGGCGATCAGTGACAGCGATGTGCCGGAGCTGATCAACCAGGTGTAAGCCGTTTGCGCGATCACCGAACCTACGATCACCAGGAATGCGACCGACCACCAAGCCTTCGCACTTGCACCAGCGAAGTCGGAGAACCGCTCCCCGGTGAGCAAGCCGATGAACAACATCAGCGATCCGCCGCAGGCCATCTGCCAGAAAGCGCCAGCCATGACATCGCGGGTTTGGCAGAAGCGCGGTCCGAAGAACGACCCACACGCCCACGCGAACGACCCAGCCACGACCGCCAAACTCCACAACACTTGGCCGGTCGCGGAGATCTGCAACTGCGGGGCTTTGCTGCCTGACAAAACGATTGCCGCGACTCCGCCGAGGCCGACTGCAACACCGGCCAAAGTGATTGCGCTGGGCCTGCTGGCGAATCTCGCCCGCAGCAACGCCACCCAGACCGACAGCATGGAGACGATCATCGCCACGACGCCGCTGGGCACATACCGCTCGGCCAAGCAGACACCGGCATTTCCGCCGCCGACGAACAGGATTCCCTCGAATGCGGCGCGGCGTAATTCCGGGGATGGCCGCCACAGAGCTTTCGGACCTCGCTTGATCATCAGGTACGCGCCTAGCACCAATGCCGCTGTCAGATATCGCAAACTGATGGCGAACAACACGGGCATCTCAGCGACCATGTAATAAATCGCGAGGTATGTGGTGCCCCACGCAACCCAAAGAATGGCCAGCGACGCCCAGACCGTCGAC
>JBEHCB010000147.1:0-3670 GCA_041192885.1 Actinomycetota bacterium | reverse complement strand
TCCTTGTTCGCCTGCCAAACCGCGCAGGCCACGCGGGCCCATCGCCCCCTCAGCGCCAGCAAGCCCAACGTCTCCGCGATAGCCCCGCTCGCCTTGGGCTCCGCGAGCACCGACATAGCCTCTGGCGCCAATCGCACCGTCAGCACCTGCGGGTCCTTGCGGGCCTCGTGGTCCGGCCGGACCTTGCGGGCCGCTCGCACCATCGAGGCCCGGCAAACCATCCAAACCCACACTTGCCAGCTGACCTGGCAGCGGCAAGAAGAGTGCGACCACGGACACCACCGCAACCGCTGTGATGAACCCACGCGTTAACAGTCTCGAACGCCGAGCGTCCTGTAACTCGTCGTCATCGAAATTCTGCGCGGACATGCGCGAATCGGACATTGGCAACCCCCACCAAACCACGGCGCGCGCGTGCGCGACGATCCCCGGGTCGGACCGCACCTCCACACGGGTCGACCCATGAACGCCCCAAAAGTTAGCCGCCTGTGAGCCGAAATCCGCGGATATCTGGGCCAGCAAGCAAACGAAACATCTCCGAAACACACGAGTCATGACGGGGTAATCGCCGCCGCATAAGTTTCGCACTGTCCGCTGCAGCAGCAGCGCACTCGACGACGCAAGGAGAAGGGTCAGCAATGTTCACCACCCCCGATGAGGTGCTGAAGTTCATCAAGGACGAAGGCGTTGCTTTCGTCGACGTTCGGTTCTGTGATCTGCCGGGAATGATGCAACACTTCAACGTGCCTGCCACTTCTGTCGATGCCGATTTCTTCGTCAACGGCCAGATGTTCGACGGCTCGTCCATCCGCGGCTTCCAGGCTATTCACGAGTCCGACATGAAACTCATCCCCGATGTCACAACCGCATTCATCGACCCTTTCCGCGTCGAGAAGACATTGGTCATGAACTTCTCGATCGTCGACCCGTTCACCAATGAGCCGTACAGCCGCGACCCGCGCAATGTCGCAGCCAAGGCGCAGGCTTATCTTGCGGCCACCGGCATCGCAGACACCTGCTACTTCGGCGCTGAAGCCGAGTTCTACGTGTTCGACTCAGTCCGCTTCGAGACCCGCCAAAACCAGGCCTTCCACTACATCGACTCCAATGAAGGCGCATGGAACACCGGTCGCGACGAACTCGGCGGCAACCAGGGTTACAAGACTCGATTCAAGGGCGGGTACTTCCCAGTTTCACCGAACGATCAAATGGCAGACCTGCGCGATGACATGGTCCTTCTGCTGCAGCAGGTTGGCCTGGCCGTCGAGCGCGCGCACCACGAGGTCGGCACCGCCGGCCAGATGGAGATCAACTACCGCTTCAACACGCTGTTGGCCGCCGGTGACGACATGATGAAGTTCAAGTACGTCATCAAGAACGCTGCGTTCGACTCTGGCAAGACTGCAACATTCATGCCGAAGCCGCTCTTCGGCGACAACGGCTCTGGCATGCACGCACACCAGTCGTTGTGGAAGGACGGCAAGCCGTTGTTCTACGACGAGCGCGGATACGCCGGCTTGTCCGACTTGGCGCGCTGGTACATCGGTGGTCTGCTGCACCACGCTCCGTCGCTGCTGGCGTTCACCAACCCGACTGTGAACTCCTACCACCGCTTGGTGCCTGGTTACGAAGCACCGGTGAACCTCGTGTACAGCCAGCGCAACCGCTCGGCCTGCATCCGCATCCCGATCACCGGCACCAACCCGAAGGCAAAGCGCCTTGAGTTCCGTTGCCCCGACCCGAGCAGCAACCCGTACCTGGCGTTCTCGGCGATGATGATGGCTGGGCTTGACGGCATCAAGCGCAAGATCGAGCCAGTCGCGCCGGTCGACAAGGACCTCTACGAACTGGCGCCAGACGAGGCCAAGGATGTGCCACAGGTGCCGTCGTCACTGCCGGCCGTGCTGGATGCGCTGGAAGCAGATCACGACTACCTCACCGAAGGGGGCGTCTTCACCCAGGACCTCATCGACACCTGGGTCGACTACAAGCGCAGCGCCGAAGTGGACTACGTCCGCCTGCGTCCGCACCCGGCGGAGTTCGAGTTGTACTACGACCTGTGATGTAGCACTACCCAAGCGGCGGTCATCACGAACCAGGCGTGGTGACCGCCGCTTGTTTTTCTTTCGCTGTTGCGCGTGTGAACTTTCGCCTGGTCAGTCGCGCAATCGGCACCGGGTCCGAGCGCCGGGCTGGGCGGTTCAGTGCGGTGCAAGGTCGATAGAAACGCGGGCATGATCTGCGACCAGAGACAATCCAGCACGTCGTAACCAGGTGGCTCGGACTTCAAGTCCTAACCTGAGGGAATGAACGACACCAGTATTCGCGTGAAGGCCTCGCGACTCGAGATTGCTCTTGTATTCGTCGGCATCGCTGCTGCCATGGCGAGCTATGAGTTCTTCAACAAGACCTCACCCATCGGCGAACCGCTGATCATGAAGGCGTGGCTCGACGAACAAATTCCGCTCGTGCCTGCGTTCGTGGTGCCGTACTTGTCGTTCCACCCGCTCGTGATGGTCGTGGTGCCGCTGCTCTCACTGCGCTTCGGCGGCCGGAAAGCCTTCCTCGTCAACGGCATCGCGATCATGGTGTCTCAGTTGTGCCTTGATGTCGCTTACTTCTTCTTCCAGACTCAGATTCCCCGCACCAAGACCCCTGGCAACGATGTCTTCGGTTGGATCCTCACCCACGTCGTCTACGGCAACGACCAACCGCTCAACGGCTTCCCGTCCAATCATGTGACCTGGACAGTCGTGTCGATGATCGCGCTGTGGCGCATTCGCAAATCCATCCCCCGCGCCGGCGTCGTGCTGCAGGTGTGGTTCCTGCTCATCATCCCGGCGACGGTGCTGCTACAGCAGCACTACATCATCGACATCTATGGCGGGATCTTCGTCGCGTTCACCGCATACTGGGCGTGCATGTTCGCCATCGAGAAACCGAACCTGGAATTCGCCGACTTACGCGCGCGTTAACCTTGCGCGCATGGCCGCAACTGCCGCACCTACGCCAGGCATGCCCCTGTGGATCGACCTCGCATGCGACGACATTGTCAAGTCGCAAGAGTTTTACTCCCATGTGCTCGGCTGGAATTACCCACTGAATGCCAATGACGCAGGCGGATGGACCATGGCGGCCATCGGCGGCCAGCCCATTGCCGGGCTCGCCCCACGCCGCGGAGGCACCCCGAACACCTGGTCGATGTACTTCGGCGTCACAGATGTGGATTCCACGCTCGAGCGAATCACCGAGCTTGGTGGAACCGTGCTCGTCTCCGGCTTCGACATCGTCATCAGCGAGGAAAGGCAAGGACGCATCGCTGCTGCCGCAGACCCCACCAATGGGGCATTTGGCCTATGGCAGCCGGATGCCATGGCGGGCTTCTCCCCCAGCGGAGAAGTCGGCCACGCCCAATGGTTCGAGTTGAATAGCAGCCATCCGCAAACGGCCGTTGACTTCTACTGCCAACTCTTCTCCGCTACCGCAGCAGACATGGGCGACCCGGATGTTCCCGGTTACACAAGCATCACACTGCCGGGCAGCCAGCACGAGAGTTTTGGCATCTGGTCGATGCCGGAGATGATGCCCGCCGAATCTTCCTCCACGTGGTTCGTCTACTTCGCCGTGAGGGATGTGGATGCGGCAGCCCGGCGCGTGGTGGCTGGTGACG
>JBEHCB010000146.1:0-6243 GCA_041192885.1 Actinomycetota bacterium | reverse complement strand
AACTCGTTGCAACTGTGCCGCCGAAGGCCGACTGAACCGTGAACCTGCAAGCGTCTCGCCGCGATATGGCGGCGGCGCTGCCGGACTTTCCCTGGGATTCGCTCGCCGCATATAAACAGGTCGCGGCAAACCACCCCGATGGCCCGGTCGATTTGTCGATGGGATCGCCAGTCGACCCGGTGCCCGCATCGGTTATCGCCGCGGCTGCAGCCGCCGCGAATGCACCTGGATATCCGACAACGGCGGGAACCCCGCAGTTTCGAAGTGCGGTGGCCGCCTGGCTGTCGCAGTCACTTGGCGTCGCCGACTATCCAGTTGACGCAGTACTCCCCACCGTGGGTTCTAAAGAAGCGGTCGCATGGCTGCCATGGATGTTGGGTCTCGGCGCTGCCCACACCGTGATTGCGCCGACATTGGCTTACCCCACATACGAAGTCGGCGCGTTGGTGGCTGGTTGCCAGTTCGCCCGCGCTGACGATCCTTCGCAATGGCCGACTGATGCGGATGTGGCATTGGTATGGCTGAACAGCCCCAGCAATCCGACCGGCGATGTGTTGTCGGCGGCAGATATGCGGCGAATCGTCGATGCTGCCCGCGAGCGAGGCGCAGTCGTCGCCAGCGACGAGTGCTACATCGAACTCACCTGGGGTCGAGCTGCCACCAGCATCCTGCACGCCAGCGTCAGCGGCGGCAACTACACCGGATTGTTGGCACTTCACTCACTGTCGAAGCGTTCCAACCTCGCCGGTTACCGCGTGGCCAGCATCACGGGAGATCCGCGATTGGTGGATCAATTGCTGCAGGTGCGAAAGCACCTCGGACACCTGGTGCCCGCGCCGATGCTGGCGGCTGCATGTGCGGCATATGCCGATGCCGACCACGCTGCGGCGATGCGGGCTATCTACGGCCGTCGCCGGCAGGTGCTCGTGGCGGCACTGCAAGGGGCTGGTTTTGACTGCGACGAATCCGCCGGCTCTTTGTTTATTTGGGCCAGCCGTGGGGACGACTGCTGGCAGACGGTGGAGGTCCTCGCCAAATCAGGAATCCTGGTAGCGCCGGGGAGGTTCTACGGCCCAGCCGGCGCGGGCCATGTGCGCATTGCGGTGACCGCTGACGACGAGGCCATCGACAAAGCGGTCGCCCGGTTGTCTCGGCTGCGCTGACCGCTGTCGCATGTTCTTTCGCGCAGGGCTAGCCTTTGTATGGGTATGAGCCAGGAGGCTTGTTTTAATGTCGGATGTCACGCTGCAATTCCCCGGCGGATCGCTTGATTTGCCGGTTGTTCCCTCGTCTGTCGGCGAAGCCGGCCTTGACGTGTCCAAGTTGTTGCAAAGCACTGGCAAGGTGACTCTGGACAACGGTTTCACGAACACGGCTTCATGCACATCCGCGATTACTTACATCGACGGCGACGCAGGAATCCTCCGCTACCGCGGTTACCCGATTGAGCAGTTGGCATCCCAGAGCACCTTCGTTGAGACCTGTTACTTGCTGATCTATGGCAACCTGCCGACCGCCGCTCAACTTGCCGACTTCGAAGATCAAATCAAGCACCACACGATGCTGCATGAGGACCTCAAGCGCTTCTTTGAAGGCTTTCCCCGGGACGCACACCCGATGCCGGTGCTGTCCAGCGCAGTGAGCGCGCTGTCGACCTTCTACCAAGATTCCCTGGATCCGTTCGATGCACAGCAGGTCGAGATGTCGACCATCCGTTTGCTCGCAAAATTGCCGACAATCGCGGCGTACGCGTACAAGAAGTCAGTCGGCCAGCCGATGTTGTATCCGGACAACAAGCACTCGCTGGTTGAGAACTTCCTCTACATGACCTTCGGAGTGCCGGCTGAGGACTACGAGCCGAATCCGGTCTTGGTCAAAGCGCTAGACATGCTGCTGGTGTTGCACGCCGACCACGAGCAAAACTGTTCGACCTCGACGGTGCGGATGGTCGGCTCGTCGCATGCGAACTTGTTCGCATCTGTTTCGGCAGGGATCAACGCGCTGTTCGGCCCACTGCACGGCGGCGCGAACCAAGCAGTGTTGGAGATGCTGCAAGAGATCCGCGCCAACGGCGACGATGTTGCGTCATTCGTCAATCGCGTGAAGAACAAGGAAGCCGGCGTCCGGCTGATGGGCTTCGGGCACCGCGTTTACAAGAACTACGACCCGCGCGCCGCTGTCATCAAGAAGGCCGCGCAGGATGTGCTGGCTTTGGTCGGATCCAACGACCCGCTGTTGGAGCTCGCGCTGGCGCTTGAGGAAACGGCGCTGTCTGACGACTACTTCATCGAGCGCAAGCTGTACCCGAACGTCGACTTCTACACCGGTTTGATTTACAGGGCGATGGGCTTCCCACAGCGGATGTTCACGGTGCTGTTCGCGATGGGTCGTTTGCCAGGCTGGATTGCACAGTGGCGGGAGATGATCGCCGACCCGAGCACGAAGATCGGCCGCCCACGCCAGGTGTACGTGGGTGCAGACGCCCGCGACTACACGCCAGTTGAATCTCGCTGAATCAATCCACCTGATCGCTCAGTCGTTTGAGTGCAGGTGCTCGCTCAGCCCAGTCCATGAATCGGTGCGGGCAACGGCTTCGATCGCGCCAGAGATGGAATTGCGGCGCAGCAGCATCCCGCTTTGACCCGATAGCTCGCGGGCTTTGACGACTGTGCCATCGCGCAAGCTCACCTTCGAACCGGCGGTGATGTAAAGACCCGCCTCGACGATGCAGTCGTCGCCCAAGCTGATGCCGACGCCGCTGTTGGCGCCCAGCAAGCAGCGGCTGCCGATGGTGATCACTTCCGATCCACCACCGGAAAGGGTGCCCATGATCGATGCGCCGCCGCCGATGTCACTGCCGTCGCCAACGACCACCCCGGCACTGATGCGCCCTTCAACCATGGATGCGCCCAACGTGCCGGCGTTGAAGTTGACGAAACCTTCATGCATGACTGTGGTGCCTGCCGCCAGGTGTGCGCCCAGGCGCACGCGATCGGCATCGGCGATGCGCACACCGCTTGGCACCACGTAATCGACCATCCGCGGGAATTTGTCGACGCCCAGCACCTGCAGGCTCGCTCCCTTTGCGCGAGCTCGCAGTTGCACATCGATGAGGTCCGCGATGGCTACTGGTCCGGCGGATGTCCATGCCACATTCGTCAACAGCCCGAAAATCCCGTCAAGGTTGATGCTTCGCGGAGCGACCAACCGGTGTGACAGCAGATGCAATCGAAGGTAAACATCCGCTGCGTCGACTGGCGCAGCCTGCAAATCTGCGATGGTTGTGACCACGACTTCGGTGCGCACGCCGCGCAAACCGTCGGTGTCCACGCCGCGCTCGATCCCTGCCACGGCCGCAGGCTCGGCGCTCAGAGCAGGACTCGGGTACCACACATCAAGCAGTGTCGACTGCGCGTACGTGGCCAGGCCGATGCCGCTGGCAGGACCAGACACAGGATGCGTGGGCGATGCGGCACCAGTCATGGCGGCTACCGTAGCGACATGGCGCTGGATCTGACGCAGCCGATTGAGGCTCTGCTCTGCCAGCTTGTCGACATCGCCAGCGTCTCCCATGACGAAGAACGCCTTGCCGATGCGGTCCAGGAAGCATTGGCCTCGCTGCCCATGTTTGCCGTCGAGCGGCTCGGCAACAATGTCGTCGCCCGCACTGAGTCCGGATCCGCTGAGCGGGTCGTGGTCGCCGGCCACCTCGACACAGTGTCGCCAGCGGGGAATACCCGCGCTCGCATCGCACCCGACTCGGCGGGACGCCGCGCAGTTCATGGAATCGGCGCGTGCGACATGAAAGGCGGGGTGGCCGCGATGCTCGTCTCGCTCGCTCGCCTGCACGAAGGACAACTCCGCCGCGACATCACCGCTGTGTTTTATGAATGCGAGGAGGTCGCCGGCGAGCACAACGGTCTGCGCCGCATCCATCAAACCCGACCGGAACTGCTCATCGCCGATGCGGCGGTGCTGTGTGAACCAAGCAATGCCGGTATCGAAGCCGGCTGCCAAGGAACCTTGCGTGCCGTGGTGAGAACCCGTGGTGTGCGTGCACACACCGCCCGCGCGTGGATGGGCGATAACGCCATTCATGCTGCGATGCCGATCCTTCAGAACCTCCTCGACTACTCACCGCGCGCTCCGGAAATCAACGGACTGCGGTTCCGCGAGGGGCTGCAGGCCGTGGCAATTGCAGGCGGCGTCGCCGGCAATGTCGTGCCGGATGAATGTGCAGTCACCGTGAATTACCGGTTCGCACCCGATCGCGACGAAGCCGCGGCGCAGGCACATGTGCGGGAGGTGTTCGCCGGTTTCGAGGTGGAGATCGTCGATTGTGCTGGCGGGGCGATGCCGTATGTGGACCACCCGCACTTGGCCGAACTGGTCGCCATCAGCAGTCGCGTGGCCAGTGCCGCGGTCGCGCCGAAGCTCGGGTGGACTGATGTCGCTCGATTCGCATCGATGGGGATTCCGGCTGTGAACTTCGGCCCTGGCGATCCAGCGTTAGCGCACTCGCCGGACGAGTGTGTCGCCATCGACGAAGTGCAGGCATGCGCGGATGCGCTGACGGAATGGCTCAGCGCCTGACTCGCAACCAGCTCTGCCGTTAGGCGCGGTTGTCGCCATCTGTGTTCTTTGACATGCCACGTTGAATCGCGCACCATCGACGCAAAAAGACCGCCGCGACAGCGAGTCGCTCGAGATGCGACCCGCCGCCGCGGCGGAGTGATTACTTCTGTGGCTGTTGTTTTGCTCAGGCCTGCTTGATAGCGGAGATGTCCAGGACAACCTTGATCTCGTCGCTGACCAGCCAGCCGCCAGCCTCCAGCGGCGCGTTCCAGGTGAGGCCGAAGTCCTTGCGGCTGATTGTGGTGGTGCCTTCGAAGCCGGCGCGGACATTGCCGAAGGGGTCGGTGGTGACACCGTTGAGTTCAACCTCGATGGTCACCGGCACGGTAGCGCCCTTGATGGTCAGATTGCCATTCAAGCTCGCGCTTGCGCCGTTAACGGTCAGGCCGGTGCTGGCAAATGTCATCTGCTTGTTGTTCTCGACATCGAAGAAGTCGGCGCTGCGCAAGTGACCGTCGCGGTCGGCAACGCCGGTGTTGACGCTGGCCAGATCGGCAGTGAAGTTGATGGTCGAGGCGGATGGGCTCTCGGGATTGACGGCGAATGTGCCTTCGAAGGTGTCGAAGTTTCCGCGCACCTTTGTGATCATGGCGTGACGGGCGACGAAGCCGATGTTGCTGTGGGCGGCGTCGATGGTCCAGGTGCCGGCGTAATCAGCGAAGCTCGACATATGTGTTCCTGCTTTCGGTGGTCGACCCCGGGTGTGCCGGGGCTGGGTTCGGGCTCTGCGGCTGAGCAGATTTAGTTGAACATTCAACTAAATACTAGACCCTTCCCTGGCACCGAGGCATTGGGGGGTCGCAAGTCCATCGCGGCGTGTCGGGAGTTTGCAGGCAAGGCGCGCGTAAATGCGTAGCGTTGCGCCCGTGAATGACTCCGATGACGCAGCCGCCGGTGGCTCTGCTGGCCCAGCCGGCCAGGATGATTCCGCGGCATCCGCCCGGCACAAGGGGCCAGTCACGCTGCGCCGCCAATCGGCGCAAGCATCGACCACTGACCAGCGCCTGCTGGACACCCGCGGCCCCTCTGACTGGGTGCACACCGACCCCTGGCGAGTTCTGCGGATCCAATCGGAGTTCGTCGAAGGCTTCGGCGCATTGGCTGAATTGGGGCCGGCGATCTCGGTGTTCGGCAGCGCTCGAACCGTCAGCCGCGACCCCATGTACGCAGCAGCCGTCTCGCTAGGTGAGGCCCTGGCACATGCTGGATTCGCAGTCATCACCGGCGGCGGCCCCGGGATCATGGAGGCCGCAAACAAAGGAGCCTTCGAAGCTGGCGGCTTGTCCGTCGGCCTCGGCATCGAGTTGCCGTTCGAGCAGTCGCTCAACAGCTACTGCGATATCGGCATCAACTTCCGCTACTTCTTCGCCCGCAAGACCATGTTCTTGAAGTACGCACAAGGCTTCGTCGTTTTCCCTGGCGGTTACGGAACCTTGGATGAGCTTTTCGAAGCTCTCACTTTGGTGCAAACCCGCAAGGTGACTCAATTCCCCGTGGTGCTATTCGGATCCGAGTATTGGCGGCCGCTGGTGGATTGGTTGCGCGACAGTGTTGTGGCGCAAGGAAACATGAGTGCCGGCGACATGGACTTGTTCCACATTGTCGACA
>JBEHCB010000145.1:0-3608 GCA_041192885.1 Actinomycetota bacterium | reverse complement strand
TCCCAGGCGCGTCGCAACACCTCAGCGCGCACCCGCGGCGGCGTCTGCGACCAACTGGCGAAAGCAGCGCTGGCAGCGTCAACTGCGGCGGCACCTTCAGTTAGTCCGGCATCTCCGACTTCTGCGAGCACCTCGCCGGTTGCGGGGTTGTAGACAGGGAAACGGCGTTGAAGTTCCACCCATTGACCATCGATGAAAAGGTCGCTGTGAAGGCTCATGGGACCATTGAACACCGCGCGGTGGCGGTTTCAACCGCAGCGGGCAGGTTGGCTACAGCGGCTGTGCCCAGATGCCGTCGGCTACCGCCATCGGCAAGGTGGCTTGGGCGCCATCGACGCTGACGACGACATCTTCGCCATCGGCTGCAATGCCCAGTTCGGCGCCAGGTAAGGCCCCGATCGACAGCAGCGACTCCAGCGCCGACAGCGAGTGCTGCACGTTCTCGGAGATCCTCACAACCCGCGCTTGCCGCGCACCGAGCGCACATAAACGTCGCAGTGTTTGCACCGAGTCATCCCCCACAACATCGGTGAAGGTGGCTGCGGTGTCATGACCCAGCAGTTCCGCCAAACCAGGAATCGGATTTCCGAATGGCGACACTGTTGGGGTTTCCAGAATTTCGATCAATCGTCGTTCAACGGTGTCGCTGATGACATGCTCCCAGCGGCATGCTTCCTCGTGCACATCAGCCAACTTCAGTCCGAGGATGTCGGTGAGCAAGCGCTCCGCGAGTCGGTGCTTGCGCATGACGGCGGTTGCGATACGCAAACCTTCTGGCGTCAACTCCAGGTGACGATCGTCTTCGGCCACAACCAGCAAGCCGTCGCGCTGGAGTCGCGCGACAGTCTGAGACACAGTGGGGTTGCTTTGTCCCAGCCGCTCAGCAATCCGCGCTCGCATGGGGACAATCCCCTCTTCGCGCAGCTCGTACACCGTGCGTAGGTACATCTCCGCGGTGTCGATGAGGTCGTGGCTCACTGGCACATTGTGGCGAAGCAATCTCCCCAGCGCAGCCCCCGGTGCGGCGGCCGATGACGCCGGAAACCGACCGAGCATGAACTGCTGCTGCCCGGCTTGCTCCCCAGCGGGGTGCAGTGCTCCACGACTGTCGCTGCGCGCGTGGCGGTCAAGGGAGAGGCTGCAGTCCCGTTGAGCGCTCCGCGCCTTGAGGTCGCTTCCGCACCCACCCACGCTGAGTCGCCGCGCCTGAGTGGTTGCCCCTGAGTCGCCGTGCCTGAGTCACGTAGCCGGGATGCGCACCGCCGATACAGTCCCTAGCCTGCGACCATGGCAGCGATCATGTGGTTTCGGCGCGACTTGCGGTTGCACGACAACCCGGCGCTGAACGCCGCATGTGAAAGCGGCTCGGTGCTGCCCCTGTTCGTCATCGACCCGGAGTTCTTTGACCCCGCCGGGGAAGTTCTCAAGGCGTACCAGCTGGATGCCCTCGCCGCCCTGAGCGCGAGCACCGACGGACACCTGGTCATCCGTCACGGCCGCCCCGAGGAGGTCCTGCCCGCGCTAGCGGCCGAGATCGGAGCGAGCGCTGTCCACTGCGCCGCCGACTTCGAGCCTGCTGGTGCCGCCCGGGACGAACGGGTTGAGACCGCCCTTGCTGCAGCTGGCGTGCCGCTGGTGCGCAACGGCAGCCCGTACGCGGTGGACCCTGGGCGGGTACGAAAGCCCGATGGCACTCCGTACCGGGTCTATACGCCCTTCTATAAGGCGTGGCTGGTCCACGGTTTCCCCAGTCCCGTCGCGCAGCCCAGAAGCATCCCCTGGCTCTCTGGCCCCGCCAGCGAGTCGCTCCCGCCGCGCCCCGATCTGGCAGGCGTAAAGCTTCCACCGGCCGGCGAGGACGCGGCCATGGACCGCTGGACCCAGTTCATGGAGACGGCCCTGGCGGACTACGCCGACCAGCGGGACCGCCCTGACCAGGACAGCACCTCGCAGCTGTCCGGCTACCTGCGCTTCGGCGAGGTCCACCCCCGCACCTTGTTAGCTGAATTGGGCGAGTCGCGGGGCCATGAGGTCTTCCGCAAAGAGATCGCGTGGCGTGAGTTCTACGCCGATGTTCTGTGGCACAACCCGACCAGCGAGCACGACTACCTGGATGCTCGGTTTGCGCGGATGAGGTACGACAGCGGCGCGGACGCGCAAGCGAAGTTCGATGCCTGGGCTGCAGGGATGACTGGTTATCCGATCGTGGATGCCGGCATGAGGCAGCTGCTGCAAGAAGGTTGGATTCACAACCGAGTGCGGATGATCGTGGCATCGTTCTTGGTGAAGGACTTGCATCTCGAGTGGACTCAAGGCGCTGATTGGTTCATGCGCCATTTGCGCGATGCCGATATCGCAAGCAACCAACACGGCTGGCAATGGACAGCCGGTTGCGGCACCGATGCGGCTCCTTACTTCCGCGTGTTCAACCCCACCATGCAGGGACTCAAGTTCGATCCCGATGGGGACTATGTCCGCCGATACATCCCGGAGTTGAGCCATCTCATCGGCGCTGCCGCGCATGAACCTTGGGACCAATTGGACGGGTTTCAGCACGACTACCCGGACCGAATTGTCGATCACGCGATGGAACGCGATGAAGCACTCGCTCGCTATGAGGAAATTAAGTCCAATTCTTGATGCTTGCGCGACTCAACGTTTCGCGCCTTAACGGCCCGCTGTCGAAAGCCCGCTAAGGCACCGGACTGCGAGCCTCGTAAGTCCAGAAACTTCGCCGCCACGCAACTAGGGCCGCGGCAAGCACAACACAACCCACGCCGCCGCTGATCACGGAGAACGGCAGAGACACCGCGGTTGCCACCGCACCCGCTTCAAGGTCGCCCAAACGCGGGCCACCGGCGACGACGACTGTGAAGACCCCCTGCAAGCGGCCCCGATATTCATCTGGCGTCGCCGCTTGCAGCATCGTCGACCTAAAGACAGCGCTGACAGTGTCCGCAGCGCCTGCGACGGCCAGCATGGTCACAGCAATCGGCAACGACCTAGTGAAGCCGAATGCGGCAATCGCCGCACCCCAAATCAACACCGATATGGTCACCGCGCGCCCGTGGGCATGGATGCGCTGCAAGGGTCCCGACAACAGGCCGGCGACGATGGCACCGACTGCGGGTGCAGCAGTCAGAATCCCGACCAACGCGCTGATGCGAGCCTCGTTTGTGCCTGCTTGATACCAATCTGCGGCAATTGCAGGGAACAGGGCCCTGGGCATTCCAAGAACCATGGCGATCACATCAATCAGCAGGGACACCTGCAAGTTGCGCTTGCCCGACAGGAATCGCAAACCGTCGAATACCCCTGCTAACCCGAGGGTGCGGCGCTGTTGGTTTTCCTCCAACGGCGGCATCGCAGGCAGGCGCGACATCGCGTAGACAACGCCAGAAAACGCAACGACATCGATCGCATAAACGCTCCACACATGACCTGTGCTGGCGATGACTGCGGCGCCGATCAGCGGCCCCACGGTCATCCCGGTGTTGAACGACACCATGCTCAAAGCGTTGGCCGCTGGCAACAGTTCGCGACCGATCAGTCGCGGGATCATCGCTTGCCTGGCGGGGTTACCCAGCGCGAAGCAACAGGACTGAAGC
>JBEHCB010000144.1:0-2743 GCA_041192885.1 Actinomycetota bacterium | reverse complement strand
CGCTACAGAGAGCGGATCGCGGAAATTCGGGTTGCTGACAATGCCCGCTCTGGACATCAACGGGATCTCTGACAAGCACACCTGTCCGCCGTTGGCAAAGGTGACCTTCGGGTCGAGGAACCCGCACGAGTTTTGCGCGACCGCAATGGGCAGCAACCCAGCCGACATAAGCAAGGGCAGGACTAAACGTCTGAGCAAACGCATGGCGATAAGTTTAGTCGTGCGCGGGGCGCCCGCAAATACCGTGTTGCTTGTGAGGAATAGTGTGTAAGCCTGGTGCCGGAGTCCCAAACCAATTTATGGGGGGTGGGGGTACGGTGGGGGTCGGGTTGGCAAAAAACGCATACCCCCTTGGGGGACATGCTGTTCGGTCGTAGAGCACGGCAACACTGACGACTGAACCACCTTGAATCCATATAACGGGCGACACACAAACTTCCCAAGCGAACGATAGTTGGTGGGTAAATTGGTGGGTAGAAACAAAAATGCGCCCGTAAGGCGCTTCTTTGCTTGATGCTTGGCGGAGCAGGCGGGATTCGAACCCGCGGTGGGCTATTAACCCACACACGCTTTCCAGGCGTGCGACTTAAACCACTCATCCACCGCTCCGAGCCGCTGATTGTAGCAGCGCGCCCTCGGTCAACGCTCTTGCATGCGGGGCCGGCGCGTTGTCGGCGACACACCACAATCGGGCTAAAGCCTGCGCTGCTTCAGGCCTTGCGGCCCCCGGACACCGCAGAGCCGACTGGTTTTGTCCCTACACTTGCGCTGCGCCCCTCGCGTCAGGAACTGCCCATGAAATTTCGTTTCCCCATCGTCATCATCGACGAGGACTATCGCTCGGACAACACGTCCGGTCTGGGCATTCGCGCCCTGGCGCAGGCCATCGAGGCCGAAGGCTTCGAGGTGCTGGGTGTGACGAGTTACGGCGACCTGTCGCAGTTCGCGCAGCAGCAAAGCCGTGCCTCGGCCTTCATCCTGTCCATTGACGACGAGGAGTTCACGCCGGGCCCGGACCTCGACCCTGCCGTGCTCAACCTGCGTGAATTCATCGAGGAGGTGCGACGCAAGAACGCGGATGTGCCGATCTATGTCTATGGCGAAACCAAGACCAGCCGTCATCTGCCCAACGACATCCTGCGCGAGCTGCATGGATTCATCCACATGTTCGAGGACACGCCGGAGTTTGTGGCCAAGCACATCATCCGCGAGGCGCGCAGCTACCTCGAAGGGCTGCAGCCCCCGTTCTTCAAGGCGCTGCTCGACTATGCCGAGGACGGTTCGTATTCGTGGCATTGCCCGGGTCATTCGGGTGGCGTCGCCTTCCTCAAGAGCCCGGTGGGGCAGATGTACCACCAGTTCTATGGCGAGAACATGCTGCGCTCGGATGTGTGCAACGCGGTGGAGGAACTCGGCCAGTTGCTCGACCACGACGGCGCCATCGGCGAGAGCGAGCGCAACGCGGCGCGCATCTTCAACGCCGATCACTGCTTCTTCGTGACCAACGGGACCTCGACGTCCAACAAGATGGTGTGGCATTACACGGTGGCGCCGGGAGACGTGGTGGTGGTCGACCGCAACTGCCACAAGTCCATCCTGCACGCCATCATCATGACCGGTGCGATTCCGGTGTTTCTCAAGCCCACGCGTAACCATTTCGGCATCATCGGACCGATCCTGCAGGCGGAGTTCGCGCCGGAGGCGATACAGGCCAAGATGGCCGCCAATCCGCTGCTGGCCAACGTGGACACGAGCAAGCTCAAGCCGCGCATGCTGACCCTCACGCAGTCCACCTACGACGGGGTGCTCTACAACACCGAAGCGATCAAGGGCATGCTCGACGGCTACGTGGACAACCTGCACTTTGACGAGGCCTGGCTGCCGCCTGCGGCTTTCCATCCGTTCTATGGCGCGTTCCACGCCATGGGCAAGAAGCGCGCGCGGCCCAAGAAGAGCGTGGTCTATTCCACCCAGTCGATTCACAAGCTGCTGGCCGGCATCAGCCAGGCCAGCCACGTGTTGGTGCAAGACGCCGAGAACAACAAGCTGGACCGCCACCTGTTCAACGAGGCGTACCTGATGCACACCAGCACCAGCCCGCAGTACAGCATCATCGCGAGCTGCGATGTCGCCGCCGCGATGATGGAGCCCCCTGGCGGCACGGCGCTGGTGGAAGAGAGCATTGCCGAGGCGCTGGACTTTCGCCGGGCGATGCGAAAGGTCGACGAGGAATACGGACAGGACTGGTGGTTCAAGGTCTGGGGCCCGGAGAGCCTGGTGGAAGACGGCATCGGTCGCGCTGACGACTGGGTGCTCAAGAGCGACACCCGTTCCAGCAAGTGGCACGGCTTCGGCAAGCTGGCCGACGGATTCAACATGCTCGATCCGATCAAGGCCACCATCGTCACGCCGGGACTCGACCTGAACGGCAAGTTCGCTAAGACTGGCATCCCGGCCAGCATCGTCACCAAGTTCCTGGCCGAGCATGGCGTGATCGTGGAAAAGACGGGCCTCTACAGTTTCTTCATCATGTTCACCATCGGCATCACCAAGGGCCGGTGGAACACCTTGCTCACGGCCCTGCAGCAGTTCAAGGACGACTACGAGAAAAACCAGCCGATGTGGCGCATCCTGCCGGAGTTCTGCCAGAAGCACCGGCACTACGAGCGCATGGGCTTGCGCGATTTGTGCCAGCACGTGCATGCGCTGTATGCACGCTACGACATCGCTCGGCTAACCACCG
>JBEHCB010000143.1:0-3575 GCA_041192885.1 Actinomycetota bacterium | reverse complement strand
CACGGGGTCACTGCAGAGATTGCCGGGTTGGAGTATCAGGGCCAGGCTGGCGCTATCAACGAGAGTTTGTCCGACATATTCGGTCAAGCCGTAGATCTCTATCGTCAACAACGTTGGAATCTGCCAAAGGACGATTGGACTGTCGGCGAGGGAATCGAGTGGTCATTCCTCCCAGGCGAGACCATCCCGTATCTGCGGAGCATGAAGGACCCTTTGCGCTTGCCCGCTGTGTCAAACCCCGCCCTGACGTTCCCGCTCTATGTTGGGCAGGCGGCATCCTGCCGAGGCTGGCAGCCGGACAAGATGAGCAGTCCCTGTTGGGATACCGATCCTAAGAATGAGGATTCCGGCGGTGTGCACAGCAACAGCGGTGTCGGCAACCATCTTGCCTATTTGCTCTCTGCCGGTGGCAACTTCAACGGTCGGACAATCAAACCCCTCGGGCAGGCTAATGCGATGCACTTGTGGTGGGCGACGTTGAACAATCTCGGCACCCGTGAAACATATTTCTCGCTTGGCCGACAGATGTGGAACAGTTGCATTGCACTGCAGTCGACTGCTGCTGTTGACAAGGTTCTACCTGTCGGCGCGTGCAATGCATCCGTTCGCCCTGCCTTGCAGGCGACAGAGGTGTCGATGCGCGCGGTTACCTGGGGGAGTTCTCTGCCCGCTCAGGTGAAAGCAGGGACTCAGGTTTCAGTTCGCGCCACCGTGAGTGATTTTCGGCGCGCCGGTGTGCGACAAGGTATAGCTGGCCAGAGGTTGGTGTTTCAGCGCTTGGCAGGCCGCACATGGGTAGCTGTGGGATCCGCTCTCACAAATTCCCAGGGCCGCGCCGCCCTGTCGGCACGCATCTCACGCGCTGGCTCGTATCGATATGCCATCGCCGCTGATGGTGCGTCACCACTGGCAGCCAGCCGGTCCGTCACTATCCGTGTGACCAGGTAGCGCACAGAGCGAGGTCGTCGCGGCCGGCCTCGGGCACACAGTGCTAGGTGCTAGGTGACTGCCGTGCTTGCGCAGATTGCCGTACTCGTGCTCTGGCCCACATGTCTGTGGCCGCGCTCGCCAGAGAACATCAGTCCCACCTACTGCTGTCCGATTTGCCGTGCTTGGACGCATGGGCGCGGGGGAGATCCCCCTCGGCGTGCGGAATAGACCCGTCTGGAGTAGGGTTGGGGAAGATAACTTGAGTCACCGCGACTCAAGTCTTGGGTTGTGACCCAAGCCAGATCGACCTCAAGGAGTAACAGACCATGGCACGTGCGGTCGGAATCGACCTCGGTACCACCAACTCAGTGGTGTGCGTTCTCGAAGGTGGCGAGCCCACAGTGATCGCCAACGCCGAAGGCGCTCGGACCACCCCTTCCATCGTGGCCTTTGCCAAGAACGGCGAGGTACTCGTCGGTGAAGTGGCCAAGCGCCAGGCAGTGACCAATGTCGAGCGGACTTTCCGCAGCGTCAAGCGACACATGGGCGATGGCTCGTGGTCGACCACTGTCGATGGCAAGGCCTACACCGCGCCTGAAATCAGCGCCCGCGTTCTAATGAAGTTGAAGCGCGATGCAGAGGCGTACCTTGGCGACACCGTCACCGACGCCGTCATCACCGTCCCGGCTTACTTCAACGACGCCCAGCGCCAGGCCACTAAAGATGCTGGTCAGATTGCCGGTCTCAATGTTCTTCGCATCATCAACGAGCCCACCGCCGCAGCATTGGCGTACGGCTTGGACAAGGGCGAGAAAGAGCAGACGATCCTCGTGTTCGACCTCGGCGGCGGCACATTCGATGTCTCTCTGCTCGAAATCGGTGAAGGCATCGTCGAAGTCAAAGCCACCAGCGGTGACAACAACCTCGGTGGCGACGACTGGGATCAGCGTCTGGTTGATCACCTTGTCACCAACTTCAAGAATGCGAATGGCGTCGACTTGTCCAAGGACAAGATGGCGATGCAGCGCGTGCGTGAGGCAGCTGAGAAAGCAAAGATCGAGATGTCCAGCGCGATGCAAGCGAACATCAACCTGCCGTACATCACCGCCAGCGCCGAAGGTCCGTTGCACCTGGACGAGACAATCACTCGCGCACAGTTCGAGCAGTTGACCGCGGACTTGCTTGCGCGCTGCAAGTCGCCGTTTGAATCAGTAATCAAGGACGCGGGCATCAAGGTCGGCGATATCGACCACGTGGTGCTCGTCGGCGGATCAACTCGCATGCCCGCAGTGACCAACTTGGTGAAGGACCTCACCGGCGGCCGCGAGCCCAACAAGGGAGTGAACCCCGACGAGGTTGTTGCTGTCGGGGCTGCCCTGCAGGCCGGCGTGTTGAAGGGTGAAGTCAAGGATGTGCTGTTGCTCGATGTCACCCCGCTGTCGCTGGGTATCGAGACCAAAGGCGGCATCATGACCAAGTTGATCGAGCGCAACACCACCATCCCGACCAAGCGCTCGGAGATCTTCACCACCGCCGAAGACAGCCAGCCGTCGGTACTCATCCAGGTGTTCCAGGGCGAGCGCGAGATGGCCGCTTACAACAAGAAGCTCGGCACTTTCGAGCTCACCGGCATTGCGCCGGCACCTCGAGGGATTCCGCAGGTGGAAGTCACCTTCGACATCGACGCGAACGGCATCGTCCATGTCTCAGCGAAGGACTTGGCAACGAGTAAAGAGCAGTCGATGACCATCACCGGCGGCTCCGGCATCTCCAAGGACGACATCGAGCGGATGATGAAGGACGCCGAAGCACACGCCGATGAGGATCGGCAGAAGCGCGAGGAAGCAGAAGTCCGCAACACCGGCGAATCGTTGGTTTACCAGACCGAGAAGTTCCTCAAGGACAACGAAGACAAGGTGCCTGCCGAGGGCAAGCAGAATGTCGAAGAAGCGTTGACCACATTGCGCAAGGCGCTTGAGGGTACCGACATCGAGGCCATCAAGTCAGCCAGCGAAGCCGTCGCCGCGGCATCGCAGTCGCTGGGTGCCGCGATGTACGAGCAACAGCAGGCGCAAGGCGCATCCGCAGGCGCGGGTGCAGCCGATGAGGAAGTCGTCGATGCTGAGGTCGTCGACGAGGACACCAAGTGATGGCTGACCAGCCGAACAACGAAGGCCAGGTGGCTGGGGGCGATGCTCCCAGCCCTGAGCCCACCGTCGAGGCCCAGTCATTCGTCGAGCCGGAAGCGCAAGCTGTTTCAGACCAAGACCTCGCAGCTTTCAATGTCGAAAGCGACATCGAAGCCATCGACGCGAAGATCCTGGAACTGACAGCGGACTTACAGCGCATCCACGCTGAGTACGCCAACTACCGTCGGCGAGTCGAGCGCGATCGCGAGACCTTCAAGGAAGCGGGCATCGCCGCGGTGATGGTTGAACTCTTCCCGGTGCTCGACGACATCGCGCGCGCACGCCTGCACGACGACTTGAACGGAACCTTCAAACATGTCGGAGAGTCGCTGGGCGCAACCCTGCGTCGTCTGGGTTTAGAGGCGTTCGCAGAAGACGGCGATGCTTTCGATCCGACAAGGCACGAAGCAATCGCACACGAGACCCGCACCGATGTCGAGCAGCCGACCTGCATCG
>JBEHCB010000142.1:0-2898 GCA_041192885.1 Actinomycetota bacterium | reverse complement strand
GACTGGGCTGTGCACACTGGTGTCAACGGAACCGTCGGCATTCTGCTTAACGCGAAGCTCGGACACAGCGGCCTTCAGCTCATGCCACGCGGACGGCAGGATCCGCGCGGGCTGATCAGCCGCACCGCTGCGGGCAACTTCGCTGCCGGCAACCCACGCGACGACATTGGTAAGCAGTCGAGCATGGTCGGCATCGGCGATTGAATCGTCGCCGAACAAATCTGAATCTGCGAACACCGCAACCCTGCCCTCGCCAGCGTGGACCAGTGCAGCAATTGTCGCTCCCGCGGGATCGGCCGTTGCCGGCGCTTGAAGCAGAACTTGGTGAGCGATGCCCTTGTCAATCGCGAGAGTTCCCGCGCGGTAGACCACCGCGGAGTGCACGCCGGCATTCACACCTTCACCAGCGGCGACAACATCGGCTTTCGGCCAGGCAGCGACATTGTTGAAATTGTTGATCGGGTCGACGACGGTGCCGTTCACCACCACGACACCGAACGATGAGAGCAATTCGTTGAGGTTGTTGCCGTACTTGTCCTGCTCGTGTTCTGCCATGACAACCAGACCGCCGCCAGCACGCACCCACTCGGTGATGCTTGAGATCTCATCGGCAGTCAGCATCGGCGAGCCGATGCCGGTGGTCTTCTCCCACCGAGCCTCAGCCGGGTGCGCGATCACCAGCACATCGGCTTGCGCCAGAGCATCCGCGGTGATCAAACCTTCGCGCCTGGCGGCCACATTGAACCCGCGGTGGCGCAGTGCTGCTGCGGCTGCGGCGTATGAGTTGTCGGCCGGCGCGACCGGATTCATGCGTGCGGCGAGCTCTATATCAATCGAGTAGGCCTGCTGATGCGCCTCATCCACCAGCACTCGCGGCATCGAGGACATCGCCTCGGCGTGAGCCTGCTGGGTCAACTGCGGCGACATTCGCGCCCTCCTCATCGAGTCGTGGTCTTCGCACGCTGATTATCGGCAGGCTCTGCCCGCGATATGCATGCGAAAACCCGCTATTGAAGAAAACTGGCGGTGTCGGTGGGATTTGAACCCACGGAGAGGTTGCCCCCTCACGCGCTTTCGAGGCGCGCTCCTTCGGCCGCTCGGACACGACACCATGGTCAAGGCTACTGAGGGTGGTCGTACGCGGCAGCACCGAGTGGCACGCGTGAACCCGCGGGAGTCCTCCCGCTGTGCCCGTGCTGAGCCCAGCCGTCAGAGACAAAAGCGACACTGCTCAAAGGCAGTCCTCGACCAGCGATCAGTTTCGTTGAGCCTCGAAAAACCGCGTCAACAGACCGGCACATTCATCGGCGCTTATCCCCGACACCACCTGCGGGCGGTGGGGCAGTCGCGGGTCGCGAACGAGATCCCACAACGAGCCGACAGCGCCGGCCTTCTCATCGAATGCTCCGAACACCACGGTTGCGATGCGTGCTTGGACAATCGCGCCTGCGCACATGGCGCACGGTTCCAATGTCACCACAAGTGTGCAGTCGTCCAACCGCCAGCGTCCACGGTTGCGCGCCGCATCTTGCATCGCCACGACTTCAGCGTGTGCAAGTGGATCGTGCGTTGTCTCCCGCGCATTGGCGCCGCGGCCGATGACTTGTCCATCTGGATCAATCACGACTGCGCCGATCGGAACCTCGCCCAAGGTGGCGGCATGTTCGGCCAAGGCCAATGCCTCCTGCATGGCTGTGCCGTAGGCAGCCTGCAATGCTCCGATGCTCATGCGGAAACTTTCGTAGATTCAAGCGACTGCGGAGCCAGCCACCAACTCATAATCTGAGGTAGGCGCTGCGCCCACGCTGCCTCGTTGTGATCGGCACCGGGATACGCCTGGCTGTGCCACTGCAAACCTGGTTCGTAACCACGGTGGCGCATCCGCTGATCGGCGGTTGCTTGAAACTCGCCGTAAGTCGCATCAAGCCCTTGATCACCATGGTCGAACCAGATGCGTGCACCCACCTCCGGCGCTGGCAAGTTGTCGATCATTGCGGTGACGAACTCGTGCCCACCTGGTGTCCAGTGAGTCGACACACATAACGCAGTCGAATAAACATCTGGGCGCAAACCGATGGCGTAAGCAGATGCCAGGCCACCCATGCTGGAACCCATGACCGCGATGTTGCTGCGGTCGACCACAACACCGACTTGCTCAGCTACGGAGAAGATCAACTCATCCGCACACCAGCGCACATACTCGTCGCCGCGCCAGTCGATCTGTGCGAAGTACTGCTCGAAGCCGGCGATGGCTACAGGGTTGTTGCGGACAAACCGCTCCGGCGCATAGTCACCGGCTCGGCCGAAACCTGCACGATTCCACGGGGCGACAACGAGTGGAACTTGATCATCGGTGATAGTGCCTGCGGCAACAAGACCCGCCAATGCGGCATCCAACGCCCATGGAACTCCGCCGAACGAGTGGCCAGGCTCGAACAGGTTCTGCCCATCGTGAGCAAGCAACAGCGGGCGGGCGATCTCCGATGAGCCGGGCGGAATCAACACATCGACATTGCGTCCGCCGATGTGGAGCCGCTCCAAGCGGCCGATTGCCGGGACGAAGGCCGCACTCATGACTTCCGGATCCAATCCGCGCTATTTATCAAGCGGCTCAGGACGAGCCGGACTTGCGCTGGAATGTGCGACGGCCGCCGGCGGCCTTGGTGGAACCACCGCTCTTGCCACCGGAGTTCGCACCGCCGACCCCCTTTGCGGCGCTGCCGCCGGACTTTTTGCGCTCCAAGGCGGCGCGGAAGGCGTCCTTCACTGAATCATCGTTGCCGTCATCAGCGGCATCACCGCCACCAGCGGGCTTGCTTGTCTCGCTCATGCGCCCATTCAACCCTGTTCTGCAGTTAATTCCACGATGACGGGCGCATCTGTAGCGGCGAGCACCTC
>JBEHCB010000141.1:0-8263 GCA_041192885.1 Actinomycetota bacterium | reverse complement strand
TTCGCCGGTTACTTCTTGGTGGTGGCAGACCTCATCGGATACGCCAAACGCAATGGCATTCGCGTTGGCCCGGGTCGCGGTTCAGTCGGCGGATCGATCATCGCCTGGGCGTTGGGCATCACCGAGCTCGACCCAATCGCATTGGATTTGATGTTCGAGCGGTTCCTGAATCCCGAGCGCATCTCGATGCCGGACATCGACATTGACTTCGACGAGCGTTATCGCGGCGAGATGATCCGCTATGCGACAGAGCGTTACGGAGCGGATCGCGTTGCGCAGATCGTGACTTACTCGAACATCAAGGCCAAGGCGGCCATCAAGGACGCCACTCGCGCGCTTGGCTTCCCGTACGCCCTGGGCGACCGCATCAGCAAGACTTTCCCGCCATCAGTGATGGGCAAAGAGATATCACTGACGGCGGCGTGGAATGAAGACGACGACCGCTATTCCGAAGCGGCCGACCTTCGTGCGCTTTATGACTCCGATCCGGAAGTGCAGAAGGTGGTCGACGTCGCCCGCCAGTTGGAGGGGCTCAAGCGTCAGCCAGGCGTCCATGCCGCTGGTGTCATCCTCTGCAGCGAGCCATTGATTGACGTGGTTCCGCTGTATCGCCGCGATCAAGATGGGGCGAGCATCACCCAGTTTGACATGGGCGCGTGCGAGAAGCTCGGCCTGCTAAAGATGGACTTCCTCGGTTTGCGCAACCTCTCCGTCATCGACACTGCGGTGAAATTCATCAAGGTCAACCACGGAATCGACATCGTGGTGGAGAAGCTGCCGCTCGACGACAAGAAGACCTTCGAGTTGTTTGCGCGAGGGGACACGCTTGGCGTGTTCCAGCTCGACAGCGGCCCCGTGCGTTCATTGCTGCGGTTGATGGCCCCAGATGAATTCGAGCACATCTCCGCGGTGATTGCGCTTTACCGGCCCGGCCCGATGGGCGTTGATGCGCACACCGACTACGCCGACCGCAAGAACGGGCGCAAACCGGTTACGGGAATTCACCCCGAACTGCTGGAGCCGCTGCGCGACATCTTGGACAGTACTTTTGGACTGATCGTCTACCAAGAACAAGTGCAAGCGATCGCCCAGCGGGTGGCTGGATACTCGCTTGGGCGCGCTGACGTGCTTCGCAGGATCATGGGTAAGAAGAAGAGCGATGAACTGGAAGCGGAGTTCATTCCATTCAGCGCCGGAATGAAGGACCGCGGTTACTCCGATGATGCCATCAAGAAGTTGTGGGAAACGTTGGTGCCCTTCGCTGACTACGCCTTCAACCGCGCGCACACCGCTGGATATGGGCTAGTTTCCTATTGGACGGCTTACCTCAAAGCCAATTACCCGGCTGAATACATGGCGGCGCTGCTTGCCAGCGTCAAAGACGACAAAGACAAGTCCGCGGTCTACATCAACGAGTGCCGCCGCCTCGGCGTGCAGGTGCTGCCGCCGGACATCAACGAGTCTCAGGCGGACTTCACGCCGGTTGGCGACAGCGTCCGCTTCGGACTATCAGCTATCCGCAATGTCGGCGCGAATGTCGTGGAATCAATCGTCGCCACCCGCGAGGACCATGGCCGATTCACGGATGTTTATGACTTCCTCGCTGCGGTCGAGCCTGCGGTGTGCAACAAACGGCAGATCGAAAGCCTTATTCGCGCAGGAGCGTTCGATTCCCTTGGTCATCCGCGCAAGGGTTTGTTGGCAGTGCATGTTGAGCTCATCGACGCGGCGCTGGATGCCAAGCGTGCGGCGGCTGCCGGGCAGTCAGATTTGTTTGCGGGCGATGACGATGTAGTGGGCACCATCGACTCCGTCGCGATCCCAGACGTCGAGTGGGAGAAGATGGATCGGCTGTCGCAGGAGCGACAGATGCTTGGTTGGTATGTCACCGAGCACCCGCTCGACGGTGCCCGCACTCAGTTGGCGCGCCTTACTGACGCCAGCGTCTCAGCCCTGGGCGATCGCGCGGCGGGTTCGATGGTCACCATCGGCGGTCTAGTGACAGCCGTGACACGCAAGGTCACCCGCAGCGGCGAGGCATGGGCGATCGTCTCGATGGAGGATCTGGATGCCAGCTGCGAAGTGCTGGTGTTCCCCAAGGTGTTCCAGTCCTGCGCTCACATGCTGACTGAAGATTCAGCAATCATCGTTCGCGCACGCGTCGACACCCGCGACGATCAAGTGCGAGTTGCTGCTATGGAGATAAGCCCGCTGACCTTGGCAGATGCCGCGGCGCCGGTTGTTGTGTCGTTGGATGTTGCCGAAGTTGCCGAAGCGACCATGGCCAATTTGCAGCAAATTCTGCGTGTTCACCCTGGTACGACACCGGTCCATGTCCACTTGCGAAATGGATCGCGCACGACTGTCATCAAACTCGGCGACAATCTGCGGGTGACGCCGACCTCGGCCTTGTACGGCGATATCAAGGCGCTGCTGGGGCATTCGTCGGTGCTGGCAACGGCGGTGGCGTGAGTGGCCGCCAGCCGGCCAGTCAGCGCAGTTCTGCACTGGTGCCTGGCCATTGCCGTGGCCGCAAGCGCCTCGGCTGTGTTCTGGGTGGCGCTTCATCCGCGAATCCGCGCGTTTGGCCAGGACGGTCAAGTGCAGGTCGACGACGGGGTTCGCTACTCCATGTTCACCGATAGCGGGTTATTCATCATCATCACAACCGTTGGGGCGTTCGTTCTGTCTGCTCTGTTCTTGCTCGACCGCCACCGCATCGCACTGACATTAGGCGAGGTTTTTGCCGGTGCCATGGTGATGACGATTTACGCGACCGTTGTCTGGTTGCTAGGAGTGCAGATCGACGGTCTGGTCAACGACGGGGTCTGGCCGTTTCCACCTGAGAAACTTGCCGACCGCCGAGAGGTATTCGCCGCCCTCAGGCTGCAGACTTACGGCGCTTTGGCGCTGCCAGCGTTGGTTTGGTCGCTGGCCAGTTTGGTCGACGCACTTCTGGGCCGACGCGTTCGGCGGCGCTAATTAGGCGATTGACGGACCGAATCGGCACTCCAGGCCAAGGACGGCAACGCTGACGCTGCTCGAACCTCTCGTTCTAGCAGCGTTCCCATCATCATCAAGCGCTGCCGCGTGTCAGTAGCTTCGAGCAGCTGCTGGCGCGTTCGCGTCGGCAGGATGACCGCAGCGGTGAGGATGTACGACAGCAGGTGGGGGTCTTCATCCGCACCTGCCAGTGCATCCTCGAATTCGTCGACATCAGAGATCATCGCGCGCCATCGTTGGAAGAGGCTCACGCACCGAAGTGCCAGGGCGGCGAGCTGCAAATCCTGCGCAGATTCGACAATGTCGTCGTCAGTCGCGGTTCCGACACTGACTTCCGTTTCCGCATCTTCGCCGATGTACTCCACGTGAGCCATCAGGTACGGCCGCTCACGCGAGACTTCGATGACGCGGAATCGCCGTTGGCCGACGACCGTAATGTTGCTGCGGCCATCATCGAGTCGCTCGACTTCACTGATCCGCGCCACGGTTCCGACACGGTGGATTCCGTCACCATCGAAGTCGTAGGGGTCGGCGGCGACGATCCCGAACTGCGGCTGCAATGGATTGGCAGATTGGGCGTCCGCCAGAAGTTGCCGGTACCGGGGTTCGAAGATGTGCAAAGGCAGCACCAGCGATGGCACGAGGACCAGGTCCAATGGGAACAGGGCAAGTTGTTGCTCGCCGCTGGTCATGGCCTAACCGTACGCCGCTGTGCATCCGTGGATTTGATGCTGTGCCATAGTGCGATGGTGAGCAAGGAGCGAGCGCATAGACGAGCCCGCGAGCAGGCGTTGCGTCAGGCGCAGGTCGAGGCCGCTGCACGGGTGCGCCACCGTCGGCACCGCCGTAAAGAACTCGCTCGCACGGCTGCCAAGCCGGTGACGGCCGCCTCGGGCTCGGTGCGCATGCTGTGGGCCCCGATGTCCGGTGGTCAAACGGGACGATTGGCACGGCGAAGGCTTCGTAGATTCCTGGCCGTCGCATTGGCCATGCTCGCGATCAACATCGTTGTGTGGATCGTCTTCGCAGAGCGGCGATTTTCGTTGATCGTCGGCGGAGTCAGTGTTTTGATCTCACCGTTGTTGTCTACTTTGCTGTTCAACCGACGCAGCTAGATCCCGCGGGTGGAGTGTTCATAGATTGCTCGAGATCGCTCGTCGCCGTCGATCGTGGCACCACTTGCTCGGCCTGTCGCCTCAAGCAGGAGCTGTATCGGGGTGCCGGTGATCGTCACCGCTGGTGCGCCAGCGCCGTTGTCGTCCCTTCGTCGGACCGACCGCACCTTCAGCGTGCGGCCGTCAGCCGTCCGCAAGGTCAGCCCGGCGTGCACATTTCTGAACATTAACTTGGCACCAGCGACTAGCCGCTTCCAGAGCAGATCCTGAATCTGAACTGGTAGGGGTTCGCCGTGGTCTGCGTTGGGGATTCTGATGTCTTCGTGGTGCACGGCGAACTCGATCAGGTTGGCCGCACCTTGGAGCCAACGAAGGGGGGACCACGCAGGGGGACCGCTACGCACCCGGTTCACCAGTTCTGCAAAGTCCATCTGCGCATAGCGCGCCTGGATGCGTGCTGTTCGTGGTGCCGCTGCGGGAATGATGATGCCGAATGCCGCATCGGGACGACTTTCGCGGATGACTAGGTGCGCCGCTAAGTCAGCACAAGTCCAGCCTTCGCACAGAGTCGGGGCGTTCGGGCCGACCGCCAAAAGCAAGTCGCATGTTCGTTGGCGCAAATCCCTGGCCGCTCGTGCCGCTGCTGACATGGGCTCAAGGTAAACCCCTGCGCGCTGTGTGGCTCAACGAATACGGGCAGTCGAGCCCAGCAGGCAGGTGGCACGATGCGCAGGTGTCCGAACGCCGTTGGTCAAGCCTGGCCGTGCTCAGCGCAGCTCTTGGTTGTGCTCTGGCGGCATGGTCGCAGCGCGCGCAGTGGCATGTTCGTGTCAGCCAGGCGGATGTCCTCGCCGGTCGGGCTGACACCGCCAGCACTCCCGCCACCGCGTTGGGGGTGGTGCTCAGCGCGGCTGTGTGCGTCGTGGTGGCGGTGTGGGTGCTGCCTGTGAGGGGCAGGCAAGTGGTCGGTGCGCTCTCGATCATCGCGTCATGCGCCGTCGTTGCAATGGTGGCGGCGTACGCCAGCGCCCATCGCATCCCGGCGATGACATTGCTAGGAGCCGTCGCCGCGACTGTTCTGGTTGTGTTCGCCGGCGCGGTGCTGTGGCGGATCCAGACTCCGTCGGCCGCAGCGGCGGCCCGGGCTGCTAGGTACGAGCGAGTTCGCGCAACTTCGTCGCAGCCTGACGGCGTTTCGCAATCGACGTCGAAGGCGGCAACCACTGTGACCGCCGATGCGGGGAAGCAACCTGATCCTTGGAAGCAACTTGACCAAGGCGTGGACCCCACGTTGTAGATCACAGTTTCGGTGCGGCCGGGCGGTGACCAGCGACTGTGTGAGCAGATCGCTGTGGGCATCGATGCATCGGGCGAAGTCGGCAAGGCAAGTGCGTTGTCGTTACGATTGCGGCTCCCGCACGCAGGAGGAGGCCCGGCACATGAGCGCTGAGATCGACCACGGATCCACGCCCGCTTCATGGACTGCCGTCATTGTCATGCTGGTCGGCATGTTGATCGCCGGCATCGCGATGATCCTTAAGCAGCCGACGTACTTCTGGGTAGGTATGGCGATAATCCCCGTCGGTGCCGCTGCGGGCTGGGTGATGGCGAAAGCCGGCCTGGGCCAGCAACGGTCCTAAGTCGAGCGCCAGCAATGGACGTCCTGCGCGAGATCATTGCGCGGACCCGCGAAGATCTTGTCTCCGAGAAAGCGCGCGTGCCCACAGCGGCCATGCGCGCCGACGCAGATGCGATATCGGAATCATCGCCAGCGCGCGATGTCTTAGCTGCGCTGAGCGGCGGATCGCGTAGCGCCGGCTTGCAGGTGATCGCCGAAGTCAAGAGGTCGAGCCCCAGCGCCGGCGCGCTGGCCGAAATCGCTGACCCTGCCGCACTCGCGGCAACTTACGACGCAGCCGGCGCCGCCATGATCAGCGTGCTCACCGAACCGCACTGGTTCAACGGCAGCCTGGCGGATTTGCGACACGTGCGAGCGGCAGTGAGTGCGCCGGTCCTGCGTAAAGACTTCATCGTCGACGAGTACCAAATCGCTCAGGCCAGGGCAGCCAGCGCGGACTGTGTGCTCCTCATCGTTGCGGCACTTGCTGACGCGGAACTGGCAGCGCTTCTGCGCTGCAGTCGCTCATGGGGGATGGAGCCGTTGGTGGAAGTCCACAATCGACAGGAACTGCGTCGAGCCGTTGACGCTGGCGCCACGATCATCGGTGTCAACGCCCGGGACCTCATCACGTTGCAGGTCATCCCGACCGTGTTCGCCGAACTTTCCCATGACATCCCAGCCGGGTGCGTGGCTGTTGCGGAGTCGGGGATTCACTCCGCCGATGACGCTCGTGCGGTTGCCGAATCGGGCGCCGATGCGATACTCGTCGGGCAGGCGCTCGTCCAATCTGCGGATCCGGCAGCGCTGCTTCGCAGTTTCACTTCGATTGAGAGGCATGGCAGATGAGCAGCCACACCAACAGCGACGCCAGCGAAGCGGTCGGCGCTGCAGGGCTGTTGCCGGACGCCTCGGGCCACTTCGGTGTGTACGGCGGCCGATTCGTCCCAGAGGCGCTCATGGCGGCGCTGGATGAACTCGAGGCCGCCCATTCTGAGGCAAAAGTCGATGCGGCTTTCCAAGCACGGCTGGCGGACTTGATGGAGAACTATGTCGGCAGGCCGAGTCCGCTGACGCATGCCGCACGATTCTCAGAGCATGTGGGCGCGACAGTGCTCCTCAAGCGCGAAGACCTCAACCACACTGGTTCGCACAAAATCAACAATGTGATCGGCCAAGGGTTGCTTGCGCAACGAATGGGCAAGAAGCGGCTCATCGCTGAAACAGGCGCTGGCCAGCACGGCGTCGCGACGGCAACAGTTGCAGCGCTGCTGGGCATGGAGTGCGTCGTGTACATGGGTCGGCAAGACACCGTCCGCCAAGCCCTGAATGTCGCGCGAATGCGACTGCTCGGCGCGCAGGTGGTGCCGGTGACGACCGGCAGCGAGACTTTGAAAGACGCGATCAACGAAGCGATGCGCGATTGGGTCGCCAATGTCGACACCACTCATTACCTGCTGGGAACAGTCGCCGGCCCAGCGCCGTTTCCAGAGGTTGTTCGAGACTTCCACAGCATCATCGGCACCGAGACCCGCGCTCAGATGTTGCATCGCTACGGCCGGCTGCCGGATGCGATCGCGGCGTGCGTCGGCGGGGGCAGCAACGCCATCGGCATATTCCACGCATTCCTCGGCGACGAGACGGTGCAACTGCACGGCTACGAGGCAGCAGGCGACGGAGTTGAAACCGGCCGGCACGCGGCGACAATCAGCGCCGGCACCCCCGGCGTGCTGCACGGCGCACGAACGTATGTGTTGCAAGACGAAAACGGCCAAACCATCGAATCACATTCGATTAGCGCCGGTTTGGATTACCCGGGTGTCGGCCCGGAGCACGCGTACTTGGCGGATATTGGTCGCGTGAAGTACCACCCGATCACGGACACGCAGGCGATGGATGCGCTGGCACTGCTGTCGCGCACGGAAGGCATCATCCCAGCCATCGAGACTGCACATGCCCTGGCAGGCATCGAAGAGTTGGCCGCTGAACTCGGCCCGGACGCGCTCATCGTTGTGAACTTGTCTGGACGCGGTGACAAGGATGTTGAAACCGCGAGCCGCTGGTTCAAGCTCACAGGCGAGGACATGTGATGGGCCGGTTGGCAGCTGCGTTCGAGGCAGCCCGCTCTGAAGGCAGGGCAGCGCTGATCGGCTACTTGCCGGCTGGCTTCCCAAGTGCCGAAGAATCTGCCGAATTCATGAAGGCGATGGTGGCTGGCGGCGTCGATATCGTCGAAGTTGGGATGCCGTACAGCGATCCCGTGATGGACGGTCCGGTGATCCAGGCCGCTGCCAATACCGCGCTGGCCGGCGGTGCGACGATGCACACGGCTTTGGCATGTGTGACGGCCGTTCACGACGCAGGAGCCGTGGCATGTGTCATGTCTTATTGGAATCCGATCGAGCGTTATGGGGTAACGCAGTTCGCCAGTGATCTGAGTGACGCCGGCGGAGCCGCTGTGATCACCCCGGACTTGAGCCCGCAGGAGGCCCACGCTTGGACACAAGCCAGTGATGCTGCCGGCGTG
>JBEHCB010000140.1:0-3734 GCA_041192885.1 Actinomycetota bacterium | reverse complement strand
ACATTGCTGCCGCTCGCGCGATGGGGTTCGTGGTCAAGCTTCTCGCAGTGGCCGAGTTGACCGATAGCGACGAGGTGGTCGTTCGCGTTCACCCGACTCTGGTCCCTGACACGCACCCTTTGGCCAGCGTTCACGATGCATTCAATGCGGTGTTCATCAACGCCGACGCCGCTGGCGAAGTCATGTTCTACGGCCGTGGAGCCGGCGGTACGCCGACGGCCAGCGCAGTAGTGGGTGATCTGGTGACCGTGGGCCGGCACTTGGTCCAAGGCAGTCGCGGCCATGAGGTCGTCGCACACAAGCAACTGCCCACAAGTTCGATCGGGGCTGCCCGCACCAGGTATTACATGAACTTGCAGGTTGCCGATCGGCCCGGTGTGCTGGCGGCCATTGCACAAGTTTTCGCTGAGCACGGCGTCTCGATTCATGTTGTCCGCCAGGACGGTGCTGGCGCTGATTCGCGCATCGTCATCAGAACCCATGAGGCGCTCGATCGCGACCTGGCGGCCACCGTTGAGGCGCTTCGTCGGTCGCCGCATGTGCGCACCGTCGACGGCGTGATGCGAGTTGAGGGCGAGCGCTGATGGCGCATCAGTGGCGAGGTGTGATCGAGGAGTACCGAGAGTTCTTGCCCGTCGACGCATCAACGCCGGTGGTCTCGCTGGGCGAAGGCGGCACGCCGCTTGTCTATGCGTGCTCACTTTCCGAGCGGGTGGAAGCTTCGGTGTGGTTGAAAGTGGAAGCAGGCAATCCGACCGGCTCGTTCAAAGATCGTGGAATGACCGTCGCCGTCTCCAAAGCCGCGCAAGCGGGGATGCGGGCCATGGTCTGTGCATCGACGGGAAACACCAGCGCCAGCGCCGCGGCCTATGCGGCAAAAGCCGGGATGACATGCGCCGTCGTCGTCCCGGAAGGGAAAGTCGCTGAAGGCAAGTTGGCGCAGGCGATCGCTCACGGAGCGCGCATCCTGCAAGTGGCCGGCTCGTTCGATGCGGCGTTGAGTTTGGTCCGCGACCTCAGCGAGAACTACCCGGTAGCAGTGGTGAACTCGGTCAACCCCGATCGCATCGCGGGACAGAAAACCGCTGCTTTTGAGGTGGTTGATGCACTCGGTGACGCACCGGAGATCCATGTGTTGCCAGTGGGCAATGCAGGCAACATCACTGCCTATTGGTCTGGATACCAGGAGTACGCGAAGCTTGGACGAGCTTCTCGCAATCCGCAGATGTGGGGATTCCAAGCGCGCGGAGCGGCGCCGCTGGTCTTCGGTTCGCCTGTCGAGAATCCGGAGACGATCGCGACGGCTATCCGCATCGGCGCTCCTGCCTCAGGTGATGCAGCGATTGCCGCGCGCGATCAGTCCGGTGGCCTGATTGAGGCTGTTACCGATGAGCAGATCCTTGACGCACATCGTTTCTTGTCCAGTGTTGAAGGCGTGTTCGTCGAACCGGCATCGGCGGCCGGAGTGGCTGGGTTGTTGGCACTGCATTCCATGCGATGCGTCCCCGCAGCATCGAGAATCGTGGTCACGGTCACGGGTCACGGGTTGAAGGATGTGCAGTGGGCGCTGAAGCACGCCCAAGCGCCGATCCAAGTTTCGGATGCTGGTCAAGCGGCATCTGCACTGGGGTTGTGATGTCTGTTTCTCGCGTGCATGTGCGGGTGGGGGCTACCTCCGCCAACCTCGGCGCTGGGTTTGATTCGCTCGGACTGGCATGGCACCTGTATGACGACATCCGCGCCGAGGTGACCCCAGCGGGCGACAGTGTCGTCATCAAAGGCGAAGGTGCTGACAATTTGCCAACCGGCGCCACGCACTTGATCTTGTCGACGATTCGGCGCGAGCTTGATTCATTGGGCGCGGATGTGCCCGGGTTGCGGCTGCGCTGCCGCAATCGAATCCCTCAATCGCGGGGGCTTGGGTCAAGTGCGGCAGCGACGGTTGCAGCCCATGCCATCGTGGCGGCGCTGACTACGCCAGCCTCAAAGCAGATCGATCGCGATCGCGTGTTCGCCGCAGCCGCCCGGGATGAAGGCCATCCGGACAATGTCGCACCGTGTGTTTTCGGTGGGCTGACCGTGTCGTGGTTGGGCAGTGACGGAATCGCTGATTGCGCATCGTTGTCGGTGCACCCAGCCGCAGTGTTCACTTGTGTGATTCCGCAGAGCACATCGGCAACAGCCAAGGCGCGGGCGGTGTTGCCGGCTGAAGTGCCGATGGCCGACGCTGTATTCAATATTGCGCATGCATCCGCCATGGTTGCCGCGCTGACCCTCGATCCTGACTTGCTCTTGCCGGCCATGGATGACCGACTCCATGAGAATCGCCGTCGTCGGCAATGGCCCGCCAGTTACGGGCTTGTGCAGCAGCTACGCGCTGTTGGTGTGCCCGCTTGTATTTCCGGCGCGGGCCCGACGGTGCTTGCGGCCTATCCAAGATCTGGTGCAACCAAGGCGCGGCGGACGATTGCCATGCTGGCCCCTGCCACTGCGCGAGTTCTCCACACGCGCATCGATGCAGACGGGGTGCAAATCACCCGCAGTTGAGTTGGTTCTCCGAAGCTTCGGCCATTCGAACGGCCCCAACGGATGTGGACACCTGCCCCGACAGGGGCTCTTGGCCGTGCTAGGGTTCATCCCGAGCGATCGCCGAAGGCGCACACCTCCTGAATCACCGGGAGCAGCCGGCGAAGGTTTAACTGCTCGATACCTGAGGGCCAGAACCATGGTGATGGCCGCCGCACCATTGATCCGATGAGGCATCCAGGTATCTCGTTCCGCATTCGACAACAAGCACCCAAGAAAAAACGAAGGGTTCGTCAGTGACTGACACCAACACGCGCGAGTTCAGCGCGATGCTTCTACCCGAATTGAAGAAGCTGGCCGCGGCCAAGGGAATCCCTGGCGCGACGACCATGAAGAAGGCCGATCTGATCGCTGCTCTGTCCAGCGCCGGCGGCTCATCCCGACCGTCTGCCAAGGCATCTGCTGACCTCAAGACTCCTGCCGCAGGCGACTCTGCAGCAGCCCCGCAGCAGTCTGCCGACGGCCAAGCTCAGGCATCTGGCCGCGATGGCGAGCGCGGGCAAGACCGTGGCCAAGACCGTGCCCAAGACCGTGCCCAGGAGCGCGGTCAACGCGACGGCGGTCAAGATCGCGGACAGCGCGACGGCGACCGATTCCGCGATGACCGCCGCAATCGCAACCGCGACCGTGGACGTGGGCGCGACCGTGACCACGGCCGTGATCGTGACCGTGGGGACCGCAACCGCAACCGCGATCGTGATGATTACGAAGTTTCCGATGACGACACTCTGGCCACTTGTGGCGGCATCCTCGACATCCTCGAGAATTACGCCTTCGTTCGCACCCGTGGATACCTGCCCAGCCCAGATGACGCTTACGTCTCGTTGTCGATGGTCAAGCGCTTCGGCCTGCGTAAGGGCGATGTGGTCACCGGCTCAGTGCGTCTGCCCCGCGATGGTGAAGGTCGCCAGAAGTTCAACCCGCTGGTGCGCATCGAAACCGTCAATGGCGATACCCCCGACAACGCGCGTTCGCGAGTGGAGTTCTCGAAGTTGACTCCGCTGTATCCGCAGGAGCGCCTGCGGCTGGAGACCGAGCCGACGAACATGGTCACTCGTGTCATTGACCTCGTCGCGCCGATTGGAAAGGGCCAGCGTGGTCTGATCGTGTCGCCGCCAAAGGCGGGTAAGACCATGGTCCTGCAGGCG
>JBEHCB010000139.1:0-2954 GCA_041192885.1 Actinomycetota bacterium | reverse complement strand
CATCGAGCCCGTTCGCGACACGCGGGAAAACTTGCGGCCAATACCTGTTAAACGGATTCCGGCGGGAATAGATTCGCGCTATGGCAGCAGCCGTGTACATCGTCATCATCGCGATGTGGGCTGCAGTGCTGATTCCCGTGTGGTTGCGCCGCCACGACGACTCCAGATCATTGAAGAGTGTCGACACTTTCAAGCGTGCGCTGACCACCCTGGCAGATGACCCACGGATGGCGCAGATGCTGCCGACACCGGCGGCGATGCACCGCCGACGCAAGGTGTACGCGGCATTGCTCGGAATCTTCGTTTTGACCCTGGTCTTGTGGGCTGCCGGCGTCACACCCGGTTGGACCTTGCTGATCCCGACCGTGCTGGTCACCGCATTTTCGGTAGCGGCGCGCAAGCAGGTTCGAGCCGAAGCTCGGCAGCGCGATGCGGCAGTTCGTTATTTGCGAGCTCGTACCCGGAGCATGGCCAACCATCCGACTCGTAAGGATTCCATAGGCCTTGTCCGCCCTAATGTGCGCGAGCAGGCGCCAGGAGCCCCGACGGCTCCTGCTGCTCGCGCGGCGGTGAGAGCTGATGACGGCATCAGTCCGGCTGCAACCCAATGGCAAGCACAGCCCATCACTTTGCCGACTTATGTTTCCGCTCCTGCCGCAACCGCGATCCCTCGCAACATCGACGTTGAAAACCAAGGGCAGTGGTCAGCAGCGCAGATGCTGCAGAAAGCCGCCCAGGCCAAGGCAGAAACCGCTGAGCAACCTGATTTGATCGACCTCCTGATGGAGCACGCAACTCGTCACAGTTCAGACGAGGTCTTCGACCAAACTGCGTACGACGACTACCCGCGCGCAGCATTCGGCTAAAGCCGAGCACAACTCCGAGAAGCGGGCCTTCGTCCGTAATTTCCGCCAGATCAGCCCCTGCTTAGGGCCGTTTCGCCGGTGCTATCCTCGCCGCTTGCACGGCTAGTCGCGCTTTATCGGCGGTAGCTGGCATCCCAGGGGCTGTAGCGCAGTTGGTAGCGCGTCTCGTTCGCATCGAGAAGGTCAGGGGTTCGATTCCCCTCAGCTCCACAGAGTTTGCGCGCTTTATCCAACCGCGTTGACCGAGCGCTGTTGACAGCAACGTCGAATCGAAGACCTTCAGCTAGCTAGATCCAGGTGTCGAACCACATGCGCCATCGCCATTGCGCATAAGTCAGGGTGTCGCCTACCCACACGGGCATGAAGAACCAGGACATCGCAATCGCGGCAACCACCACCGCCGTTACAACGGCGATACGAAGATTTCTATTGGGCCGCTCGACTCCGCGGGCGATGTGAGTCAATGACATTGCCAAGGCGATGCAGGTGAACGGCACCATCACCACCGCATAGAAGAAGAAGATCGTGCGGTGTTGATAGAGCAGCCAGGGGAACCAACCGGCGAACCACAGCACAACCACCGTCAGCGATGCCCGCGACCGGGTCGAGAACCAGACCCATGCCTGGTGAAGGACAGCGATGAGCCCTGCCCACCAGATGATCGGGTTGCCCATGCTCGTCACTTCACTCGAGCATTTGTCTGCCGCGCAGGTGCCTTCTTCGCTGTACCAGAACGATGTCGGCCGCCCCAGCACGGGCCACGACCAGGCATTCGCTTGGTAGTCGTGGTGACTGGTCAACGTCACGTGGAAATTCCACACATCGTGGTGGAAGTGGAGCCACGAGCGCGCAACCATCGGCAGCAGCGCGGCTACGCCGGTTGCGGCGACATCGGCAGCCCAGTGCTTGTTGTAAGAGTCGGCGGAGATGAACCAGCCAGTCCAACTCGCTGTGTAGATGAGCATCGGCAACAGCAAGAACGCAGCGGCGAGCAACAAACCATCGCGCAGGACAGCTGATGTCAGCGCTCGACTATCGCCGACCAGCCGGCGGGTTGCGAAGCTGTAACCCAGGACCAGCAGACCTAAGAACGCTATGTGCCACAGCGCACTCCATTTGGTCGACACGGCCAAGCCAAGAAACATGCCAGCCACCCAGAGCCACGGGCGCAGTCCCAGCCGCGGCGGTCGGATCTGCCAGAGCAGGAGCGTGCTGCTGCCGAAATCCGCCGATAACTGTTGTGCCAGAGAGCGGCGGATTCTCCGATAGTCGACGATGATGCACAGCACTGCGCAGAGGATGAAGAAGGTGAGGATGCCGTCGAGGATGGCCGTGCGACTCAACACGATCGCAGTGCCATCGATGGCCATCAGCAACCCGGCGAGGGCGCCGATCGCCGCAGAGCGGGTCAACATTTGCGCGATCCACGCGACGATGAGCACCGCCAACGTACCCAGCAGGCACACCATGAACCGCCAGCCGAAGGGTGTGAGCCCGAACATCATCTCGCCCAGTGAGATGACCCACTTGCCGATCGGTGGATGAACGACATACGAGGCCGAGTCGTCCATCAACTTCACTATCGCTACCGGGTCTCCTTTCGCGGCAACGATGGCGGAGTCGGCTTTGTCGTCCCAGTTCCACTCGATGCCGTGTTTGAGCATCGCGTAGGCGTCCTTGGCGTAATAGGTCTCGTCGAAAACGAACGCCCGCGGCCAACCGAGCTTCGGCCATCGCAACAGGGCACCGATGACGGTTGCTATCCCCGGCCCTATCCACGCGCGCCACCCGTGCAGCCAGCGGTTGCGCACGGGCGGGTGCAAGCGCTGCGCGAGGTCCAGCGCCGGCGCCACATTCGGCGGCACGAGCACGGATGTCATGTTGCGACACAATAGGCGACATGTCGGGTCGATTGGTGATTGCCGCGACCCCCATCGGCAACATCGGCGATGCATCACCGCGCCTGCGCGAGATTCTGGCCGCTGCCGATGTCATCGCCGCTGAAGACACCCGCCGGCTGCTCAATCTGGTCAAGGCGCTGGAAGTCGACATAACCGCGCGACTGCTCTCGTATCACGACGCTGTCGA
>JBEHCB010000138.1:0-6878 GCA_041192885.1 Actinomycetota bacterium | reverse complement strand
TTCTCAACCCGGGTCAAATACAGGGCCACATCAGCTTGAGCATCACGCCAATGCTGCACAAGCGCACCGATATCCAGACCGCTCAGCACATCCCCGTTGAACACCAGCACCGGGTCATCCGGCCCGCTTCGCAGGAACGCAGCGACATTGCGCATCGCGCCGCCCGTACCTAGCGGCGTCTGCTCCCACACGTATTCCAATTCCACGCCCAACGCCGTGCCATCGCCGAAAGCATCGGTGAACACATCTGCCCGATACGAGGTGCCGAGCACCACTCGGGTGACTCCGGCTTCGCGTGCGCGCGCGATCTGATGCTCGGTGCATGGTGCGCCAGCGACAGGCAGCATGGGCTTCGGCGCGCTCAGCGTCAGCGGCCGCAGACGGGTTCCCTGACCGCCGACCAACAGGACAGCTTCAAGCATGAGCCCATCCTTGCAGCCCGCAGCGACATTCCACGGCTGATGGTCAATCGCGGGGCTTGATCGATGTGAGCCATCTCGAACGCAGGTCGAACGTCCGCCTGAAGTCCGTTCCCTTGCGGCTGCTCGTGCGCCCGCTGGAACTGCGAGCAGAGACAGTTATGGCTGCTCCGCCCTGCGTCTTTTCACCAATGCTGACGGATACGACATCGCTGAGCCCGAAGAAGGCTGCCATCTCCTTTTGCGAGACCGTCACTTTCCAGTCGCGTATGTAGTCCGGCACCACATCAGCCAAGCTCCACGGGTCGGCGATGCTGCGCGCATACGACAGCCGGCCGCCCCAGATGTCCTCGGAATTCTCCGTGCGGCCACCTGATGCCGAATAGAAGTAGGTGCTGATCACCTTGCCGTCGACCGTGGCGGCACGACCGTGTGTCAATGAAGTAGACGTCGCCATCACGGCTTGAGCCCACTTTCTGCCGAAGATGTTCCCCGGCACCGGCAGCTCAGCGGTTGGTGACCATGACGGCTTGGTTGACTGCGTCGGCGTTGATGTTGCCGTCGGCTTTGCCGTCGTCGAGCTGGCCGTCGGTGTCGCCGACTTGCTGGAGCTGGATGTCGGCGACGAGGTGGCAGAGGCCGTGGCAGTAGAAGTCGCGGACGCTGTCGGTTTGGCCGACGAAGTCGACGGTGACGCGGAGCCCGCGAACACTCGACCTGGCGCTGCGACACCTAGTTGTGTCGCCCTGGCGAGATTTGCGGACGCGGAATATCCCACCTCTCGCATCCAGCCAGCAAACACCTGGGAGACGGTGCCGTCGTACAACTGGCAACCGCAGGTGTACTTCACCGATGTCTTAGCCGCCGCGAGCGCGAATCCTCGCGATGCGATGACTTGCGCCTGCAACGCAGCCGGCTGCCAGCTCGCCGGCACTTCGCCGATACCGCGCAAGTACTCATCGTGAACGCGCACATTGTTGGCGACTTCCAAACTCGCGCGCATAGTGCCGTTGTCGTCGTAACGCACAGCCGTCACCCGCAGATTGCCGTAGCGATACCGGCCGTATCCGTCACGCAAGCCTTCACCCGGCCCGGCGAGGTCGGCGTACGCGGGATCGGTTCCGGCGCGCTCGGGCTCGCGGGTGCCGCCCCAGTGAATATCGATGCCGCCGGCGGTCAGGAATTCCGTTTGCCGGCCTTTACTGTCAATCTGCGTCACGACCACCAACGGCTTGTCGACCGTGCCGCTCAAGTCGAATCGATAGCGTGCACCGGCTTGGCTGAGCTTGCTGCGCGTGGATGTGACGAAGTCGCCGACAGCACCCGGGTCGTCAACGGGAATCTGCGGGCTCTCGTCTACTTGTCGCAGTTGCAGGTTGAAGCGCGAAACACGATGCAGGACATTGACTGCGATCACCTGATCGTCACGCACCGGCGTCACTTGCGAACCTGTGTAATAGAACTCGATTATTTGCGTGGCGGTGCGTCCGGCGAGCGCTTGAGCTTGGGCGCCGTACTGGGACATGCCCACTCCATGACCGAAACCGCGCCCGCGAACCGTGAATGCATCCGGCACTGTCGAGTCCGGTGGCGAGGTAGTCGTCGTCGGCGATGGGGTTGTCGTCTGCGTGGGCGATTCAGTCGGGGTCGCAGTCGGCGTGGGAGTTGGAGTATCGGCGGCAGCCACCGCGGCGACAACGGATGTGTAACCGCGATCATCGATGGAGCCATCTGGGCCGAAGTACCGCACTTCGTTCACAGCAGGCGACGCCGCGAGCCATTGCAAGAATTGCAACGACGGCTTGGCGTTCATCACCATCACAGGCGCTCCCCATAAAACTGCCGCCGGGTACCAACGCGGGCCATCCCCGGCTGAGCCGACGACGGCGATCTTCGACATGTCAGAGGGGTTCAGGGCGCGCAATGTCGCAATGGCGAGTCGGTCGGCGGCAGCAGCGCGCGTAACCGTGCTGCGACTTACTGCCGCTGCGAATTTTGTGGCGGCTGAGCCGTTCATGGTCACCGCTTGAATACTCGGCCCACCCCACGCAGCAAGCAGCGCTGCGTATTCGGCGGCCAACGCGGCCGACGATGGCGACGCCGATGCCGATGCCGTTGGCGACACAGACGCGGTCGGCGATGCGCTTGCCGCGGGTGATGTGGGTTTCTTGGTCGTCGGCTTTCGCGTGGTCGGCTTCTTGGATGTGGGCTTGCGTGTCGTCGGCTTCTTCGTCGTCGGCTTCTTCGTCGTGGACTTGCGCGCGGTGGATTTCTTCGACGATGGCTTCCGGCTCGAAGCTCGCTTAGTGATCGCCGGCTTCTTCGATGTCTTCGCCGGGCTCGCCTTCGTGGGTTTCTTCGAAGTAGTTGACGCTGTCGGTTTCTTCGTCGTTGAAGGCTTCACCGATGTTGTCGCGGATTTGCTGATCGACGAGGACGGACCACCAGCTGTCTGGGTGCTCGCTGAACTCGGGGCCTTTGTCACCACTGATGCTGAATCAACGATAAGCATGGGCAAGCCGCGGCGCACTGCCAATGACCCCGCCTGCACCACTGACTGAGGTGGATCATCCGCGGCGGCAACCACGGCTGAGGAAGCCGCCGGCCAGTAGGACCTCGCCACTGCAAGTGCCAAGCGCGGCGTCGTCGCATGGGTGATCCGCTGCAGCGATGTGATGCCGGCCGCGCGAAGTTTCGCTTCAGCAGCGGGCCCCACCATGTCTGTGCGGGCGATGATCACCGCTGATGTGATCGACTTCGTCTTAACTTGCTTGATCGTGCGGTACGGAACCGATGTCTTACCCACGGGCAGCAGCACGGCCCCGGCGCGAGCTGCTGCCACCGCAGCGATCATGCCGGCGATGGATTCAGCCTGGCTGTTGTTGTAGATGATCGCGGTGCTGGCCGCCGGCGACCGCTCGAGCCCAGCTGCCACCGTGGTGGAGATGACGTCATCGGTGCCGAATTGATACACGCGCGAACATGGCCCCCGCGGGCTGGTGTCGGTGGGCGCGATGCGCACTTGCGTGACCACTGGCGGCATCACGTCGGCGAGCGCGCCGACCGCAGAGACAACGACGTCGTAATCACCAGGTGCAGCCGCGCTGCCATCGGAGGTCAATCCATTCCACCGGACCGTCTCGGCCACATCAGCAGCCAACCGCCCCGATTGCGTCGCGATGGGATCGTCGGTGCAAGGCGACAGCACCTTGACGATGTAATCGGTCGCAACACTCGCGCGCACCGACATCTCAACACCGGTGCCTGGCGCTGGCGAACCCGAGGCAAGTGCCCGTTGGTAATCCCATTCAACAGTGTTGGGGCGTGGCTGCCACAAAACAGCACCTTGCGCCGTGCGAGCACGGTTGCGGATTTCCGGCAGGTACGTGCGCAAGTAAGCGCCAGGACATTGAGTGCGGCCGATATCGCCATGGCCGATCAGCGAGAACTGCATCTTGGCCACTTCACCTGCGGCGTACTTGCTGGTTCCGTACAAGCCGCCGCTGATCAAATCAACAGGCGCCATCGGATCAACATGGAACAGCGCCAACTTCCAGCCGGCGACGGACGAGACCGCTCGCACAATCGGCTCGGCCGTGGTTTTGGGTAACTTTGTGTGCTGGTAATCGCCGAGCACCGCGACAGCGAAACTGTTCTCGTTGAACCCGGCTGTGTGTGCGCCGATGACCGCCTGGTCGATTCCGCCGGCGCGGCCTTCATAAATCGTGCCGAACCGATCAACCATGTAGTTGTAGCCAAGATCGCTGATGCCGAGGCCCTTTGTGTCATACGCATATACAGCGCGCACTTGTGCTGGCGCTTCGGAACGGGCGTAATCCGTGGCCGTAACAGTGTGGTGGACGAATCCGATTTTGATCGTGTCGCTGTATGTCGGTGACCCACGCCGCCAGGTCTCATCGGCCCCCCAGCCTGAGCGGGAAACGATCGTCGGCTGCACCGGCCCGGTGGCTGCAGCCTTCGGCCGCGCCAACGCAGCTGCTGGCGGGGATGCTGAAACCGCGAGGGCATCAGCCGCTGTCGGTTTGCCGTCGATCAACACCAATTGCACATCGCGGATGCCATTGGGCGCAGTCGAGTCGATGCGCACATCCACCCCATCGGCGTAACCGGAGGTCAGCAACGGCTCCGTGCCTTGCTGTAGCCGCGCGATGCGAGCATCCGGCGATGCGGCATCGGGGATCTGCTCGCGAACATCCAGTCTGTGCCAGCGCGTCCACCGACCGCGATCGTGCACACGGATGCTCACCGCTACCCGGGATGCAAGCGAGCCGCGCCACGTGACAGCCGCCAAGCCGAAGGGGTCCAGTCCCGTCCGCACGACGCGACCCCCGCTGTTCGCATCAGCAGCGCGGGCAACGGCCTGCGGCCCTGCTGCCGGCAAGGTCAGCGCAATCCGGTTTATCTCGGGGCTGATCGGCCGAAAAGGGCTGGCGACTACCGCACTGGCCCGGATGGCTGGCGCCGCCATGCAGCCAACGACCAATGCTGCAACTGCGAGGCGAGCAGCGCCGCCCGCGATGGTGGGGGCAACACGGCGGAACACGCGCACTGCCCTCCTTGCATGTCGACGACGGGACGACCCTGCTCGAACGTCGATGATGATCGAGCCACGGATGCTTATGGTTTCACGGTTACGCAAGAAAAACCCTTCACGAACGCGGTTCATCCCCTGTCAGAGTCGTACGATGAGAGACCTGTCCTGCCCAGAAAGGCACACCTGCGCATGAACCCCCAAGGCACGCCATCGAGAACGGCTCGCGTGATCCTCGCCGCCGTCGGCGCTTTCGCCTTGGTGCTCACCGGTTTGGGCATGGCCTACACGAAGGTCTCAGGCATTCGCGAGCGCGTGCAGACTCTTGATGTGTCCGGCGAGGTAGGTCACGCCTTCGACGGTGCCCGCAGCCGCGAGACCGGCCCGCTGAACCTCTTGCTTATGGGCACTGACACCCGCACTGGACAGAACTCCAAGTTGACTGGCGACGGCGGCAACCTCTCGGACACCACGATTCTGGTGCACATTTACGCCGGTCGTACCAGTGCGCTGGCGGTGAGCATCCCGCGCGATTCGATGGTGCAGATGCCTTCCTGCAAGCGCAAGAATGGAAATGGACGCTCGACTGCGAGGTTGCGGCAATTCAATCAGGCCTACAGCATCGGTGGCCCCGGGTGCACGATCAAGACCGTCGAAACCCTGACAGGAGTGCGCATCGATCACTTTGTGGTCGTGAACTTCAATGGTTTCATCAAAGTAGTTGATGCCGTCGGCGGTGTTCCCATTTGCCTTGCAAACCCGATCAACGCGCCTAAGGCGAAACTGAAACTTCAGGCAGGCAAGCAGACACTTTCCGGCTTCGATGCGCTTGGGTTTGTTCGCGCTCGCGAAGGCGTTGGCGACGGCTCCGATACCAGCCGCATTCAACGCCAACAGGTGTTCCTGGCCGCATTGCTTCGAAAACTGAGCAGCAACAGTGTGTTAGCCAACCCGCAACGCCTGCTCAGCGTGCTCAATGCGGTGGCCGACAGCTTGACTGTCGATCCGTCGCTGGTCGACCGGGACACTATGCAGAGCCTCGCTTTGAGTTTGTCCGACCTGAGTCCAAGCAAGGTTAAGTTTGTGTCGGTACCGGTCGAGCCCTACGTGCAGAACAGATTCAGACTGCAGTGGGTGCCCGACGTCTCGGCCAAGTTGTGGAAGTCCATCATCATCGACAAGCCGTGGGGCAACATCTCCGATCCTGGCAAGTATGTGAAGGTGGCTCCGGCGGATGTCCGGGTTGGCGTTGTGAACGCCAGCGGTGTTGAGGGAGCTGCCCGCAAGGTCGCATCAAAGATGTCTTTGATCGGCTTTGACATCTCGTCTGTGAGAACCGGCGAATCTGTGCAAGACAAATCGACAATCACTTACGGCCCGTTAGTCGAATCGCAAGTGAAGACCTTGGTAGCAAGCACCGGAATCAACGCAGTTCTGGATCCCGATGCGACCAATCACATCGTGCTGTCCGTCGGCAAGGACGGGGTGAAGGTGGCCAAGGTGACCACAAGCAAGAAGCGCAAGGTCACGCGCAGCCGGCCGAAGTACCTGAATGCCGACGAAAAGGTATGCGTGCGGACCTGAGGCCGGTTCAAGTGCTGCGGAACTACGAGAGCCGCTCACCGCGGATGAATCCGCATCCCCACGTAATGTGCATAACGATGATGACCGCCGGCAACCACACCAGTGCCGCTGGTCGCAATCGTCGACCAATGACGATGCTCGCCGCGACTACAGCCCCGATGTAGACGACGGGTAGCGCGATCGCATCGGCAACGACGTCTGCGAAGGCCAACGTCGGCAGCAGCCAGCCGATGAGTGAAGCCAGCAGCGCTGCTGCCAACGTGAGCACTAACAGCGGCGGTGCCAGATACCGCAGAGCGCTCGACCGGCGGCGGGTTTGCTCG
>JBEHCB010000137.1:0-3519 GCA_041192885.1 Actinomycetota bacterium | reverse complement strand
CAGGGTTACAGCTTCGCTGGTCGGGTGCTGCGGCCGGCACTCGTGACTGTCGCCGACAAGGAGTGAGCGCAGCCTGCGATGAGCACCAAGGATTGGATCGAGAAGGACTACTACTCAGTCCTTGGCGTGTCCGCATCCGCAACTGCTGCTGAAATCAAGAAGGCCTACCGCAAGCTGGCCAAGGAGTTCCACCCGGACACCAATGCCGGAGACGCTGCGGCAGAAGCGCGGTTCAAGGAAATCTCCGAGGCGCACGACATCCTGTCCAACGACGCCAAACGCCGTGAATATGACGAAGCGCGGCGTCTGTTCGCCGCAGGCGGCAGGCCAGGCGGCTTCGGCGGTGCTGGCAGCGGATTCAACGCCGGCGGGCCGGACTTGGGCGCGATGTTCGGCGATGCGGGACTGGGAGATTTGCTGGGTGGGCTATTCGGCGGCGGCAGGCGTCGCAGTGGTCCAGCCCGAGGCGCTGATTTGGAGACCACGACCACCATCGGCTTCCACGATGCGTGGCGGGGTGCGACTATCTCGTTGCCGCTGCGCTCTGAGGTTGGCTGTTCGGCGTGTGCGGGATCTGGTGCGAAGGCAGGAACAACACCGCGCACATGCTCCACATGCCAGGGAAGCGGCATGGCTAATCGCAATGCTGGCGGTTTCGCATTCGCCGAGCCATGCCGGGATTGCCGCGGACAAGGTCGGATCATCGATTCACCGTGTGCCGCATGCGGTGGTGCCGGCCGGGTGACGCAAAGCCGCACTATCAATGTGCGCATCCCTGCTGGCGTGAAGAACGGTGCTCGCATCCGCTTGGCAGGCAAGGGCCAAGCAGGCGAACGCGGCGGTCCGGCTGGAGACCTTTTCGTACAGGTGAGCGTGGTTGAACATCCGGTGTTCGGTCGCAGCGGCGATGACCTGACCTTGGTCCTGCCCGTGACTTTCGATGAGGCCGCGCTGGGAGCGAAGATCGCGGTGCCCACCCCTGATGGCACTGAGGTGACGATCAACATCGCACCTGGCACAACCAACGGAAAGATCTTGCGTATGCGAGATCGCGGCTATCTGAAACGCGATGGCAGCAGGGGCAACATGCTGGTCACCATCGATGTGGCGGTGCCACAGAAGCTTTCAGCCAAAGCTAAGGACGCGTTAACGGCTTACGCGGAAGCAACCGCAGACCATGACCCGCGTGCGCAACTGCGCGAGTACACAACCGCCGGCGGTGCACGATGATCAATCTGCCTGAGCCAGATCCGGATGCACCGCTATTCGCGATATCCGTGGCCGCGCAGTTGTCGGGCTTGCACCCGCAGACCTTGCGTCAGTACGACCGGCTGGGTTTGGTGTCGCCGACTCGCACCGGTGGCCGCAGCCGCCTTTACTCGATCCGCGATGTTCAAAGGTTGCGGGAAGTTGTGGCGTTGGCTGATGCCGGCGTCAACTTGGCCGGGATCATCCGCATTCTGCAGTTGGAGAACGAAAACGACACCCTGCGTCGGCGTTTGCAGGAAGTCGAGAAGCACAATCGCTCCACAGCATTGGTCGTGTGGCGGGGACGCCGCCGCTAAGGCAGCATCAGCCCTGTCTTACTTTTTCAATCGAAACGGAGAACTTCATGCGCGTGCTCATCACAGGTGCTTCATCGGGCATTGGTCGCGAATTCGCACTGCAGTACGCGGCGGCAGGTCACGATGTGGTCTTGGTCGCCCGCAACGCCGAGAAGCTGCACGCGCTTGCTGCCGATGTGCACGCGCGCTTCGGCACTGATGCACAGGTGCTGATTGCCGACCTGACCAACCGCGAGCAGTTGGAAATCGTTGAAGCGCGCCTGCGAGATGACTCTTCCCCGATAGATGTGTTGGTGAACAACGCTGGTTTCGGAACCGTTGCTCCCTTCCGCGAAGTCGACTTGGACCGCGAGCAGGAAATGGTGGATGTCTTGGTGGTCGCTGTCATGCGCCTCAGCGCAGCAGCGCTGCCCGGCATGATCAAGCGAAACTGCGGCGGTGTGATCGTGGTCAGCAGCGTTGCCGGGTGGTTCCCCAGCGGCACATACAGCGCCGCCAAATCGTGGGCGACCGTGTTCAGCGAATCAGTGGCCGGGGAATTACGCAATACCGGCGCTCACATCATGGCGCTTTGCCCCGGCTTCACTGTGACGCAGTTCCACGAAACGGCTGGCCTAGATCCAGCATCGGTGCCGAAGTTCATGTGGCTCGATGTCCGCGATGTCGTTGCCTCCGCCATCCGCGATTTCCACCGCGGCAAGGTGATCAGCACGCCATCGCTGCGGTACAAGACTCTCGGCTGGATTATGCGCAGCATCCCTCGCGGGGTGTGGCACAAACTCAATATGGGGCTGTCGGCTCAACGCCGTTGAGCGAGCGGTAAATGCCTAGACTCGGCTCTATGTCAACCTCCGACCGCGACCTGTTGCGCGAGCAGATTCTCAGCAAAGCTGTTGTCCACGGCAAAGTGATTCTTTCCAGTGGCAAGGAAGCCGACTATTACGTCGATTTGCGCCGGGTCACTTTGGATTCAGTTGCTGCACCGCTGATCGGGCGAGCCATGTTGGAGTTGGTCGATGACCTGCAAATTGACGCTGTAGGCGGGTTGACTCTTGGTGCCGATCCTGTGGCGACTGCGATGCTTCATGCTGCTGCTGCCACCGGCCGGAAGCTGGACGCATTCGTCGTTCGCAAGGCCGAGAAGGCTCATGGTTTGCAGCGACGCATCGAGGGACCGGATGTGCAGGGCAAGCGAGTGCTCGCTGTTGAAGACACCTCCACTACTGGCGGCAGTGTTCTGACAGCGGTCGAGGCGTTGCGTGAAGCAGGTGCCGATGTGATCGCCGTCGCGGTGATCGTCGAGCGTGGTGCTGCGGGTGCAGTCGCCGAAGCCGGATTGCCGTATCGGGCGTTGTTCAGCCTGGCGGACCTAGGTCTCAGCTGATTCGCTAACCCGGCCGCAGCGCTGCTGACGACTCGCTGCGCTGGCTCTTGTGCCGCTTACGCTCGGTTGGCTTTTCGTTCCTTGATGTAGGTATGAATCACCGGGATCAGCGACACCAGGACGATGGCGACGACCATCGCCTCCAAGTTGTCGCGGACGAACGGAATCTGCCCCAGCCAATGACCGGCGAAGGTCATGGATCCAACCCACAGGATGCCGCCGACAATGCTCCACACCATGAACGCGCGTCGGTTCATTTCGGCGATGCCAGCAACTGCGGTTATGAAGGTGCGGATGATGGGCGTGAATCGCGCTAACACAATCGCCTTGCGGCCGTGCCTGGCGAGGAAGTCATTTGTTTGGTCGATGTACTTGCGCTTGAAGAAGCGGGAATCTGGCCGCTGAACAAGCCGGGCGCCGATGCCTGCGCCGATGAAGTATCCCGTGATGTTTCCGATGATCGCGCACGCCGCGAGTGACACCAGGACCAGCCACAGCGGCTCGCTGATGACTCCGCTGGCCACAAGCAATCCGACAGTGAACAGCAACGAATCTCCCGGCAGGAAGAAA
>JBEHCB010000136.1:0-4097 GCA_041192885.1 Actinomycetota bacterium | reverse complement strand
CGGGAAGCCCGTGGCGACGAGCGTGAAAGGTGCCTGTCATGGGATGCGCGGCGAGAAGCGAGCGCGTGCGGCGATTGATGGGTAGTGCGGTGGCGACTGTCGCCGCCGCCACCGCTGTCTTGATGGCACCAGCAATCGCTGATCCGGGCGTATCCGGCGATGACTCATCTGATGAATATGTCGGCAGTGAGGCGATTCTGCTGAGCCGGCAATTTGACGGCGGGAAAACTCATCGACAACAAGCCGCAGGTTGCAACGGCTGCCGCTGGCGCGTCACGGTGCTCTGCCCTTCGGATGTCGCACTGCTGGATGCTGACCCTGCGGCCGTCATCATCAACCCGCATCCCTGCATCAGCAATTCAACAACCATCTGCCCCGCCGGCACACGGCGGTTGAATGTCTATTTCGCGACCTCCGCCGATGTGCCGCTCAAGCGCACGGGCAGCGGTTGCTTCGGGCCCGGCGGACCAGTGCGAAAAGACTGGGTCCACACCTGGGTGCGTGACGTTCAGCGGGCCAAACTCCCGCCCGCGGTGCTCACATTGAATCCATCAACGCTGGTCACGGGTATGACTGCAGTTGCTCGGATCGCGCCGGCGGCGGCACATCGCTGGCGAATGACGGTGAACCGGCACGAGGTTGTGATTGCGGCGCAGTCGAAGTGGCGGCTGGAGTGGGGAGACCAGCAGACATCGTGGACGACGGGGAACCACGCCAGCCACCGGTGGCACAGCCCTGGCGTTCGAACGGTTGTGGCACGAGGTTCCTGGACTGCGCGCTATTGGGTCGATGGTGATGGACCGTGGCCGGTGCCGGAGCTGATTACCCAGCAAGCGCAGGCTCGGGCGGCCGTTCTTTCGGCTGCCCCGCGACTGGTCTCGTGGGAATGAACCTTGGCAGCGCGGGGTTCTTGCCAGGGGATACACTTCCCCCGCGCCCGCAGTCGGGCCCAATGATTCCCTCGCCGGTGGCCGTTAGACGGCCAGTAGATGCCGGGTGAAGGACATCAGGGCTTGACACGGGCTCTTTCCATAGCAGTCACCTAGGTAACTCGAGTGAGGATGCGCGTGGCGACAAAGGCCCCAGCCAAGAAGCCTGCAGTGAAGGCCGTTAAGTCGGTCAAGGCAGCTGCAAAGAAGCCGACTCAAGCGTCAGCCAAGAAGCCTACGGCCAAGGTTTCTGCGCAGCCGGCAAAGAAGACTGCAGCGAAACCTGCCGCCAAGTCCTCAGCGAAGACTCTCAGCAGGGCCGCTACCAAGACCACCGGGAAGCCCGCGCCGAAATCCTCTGCGAAATCCACCGCAAAGGCCGCAGTAAAGATTGCGCCGAAGAAGTCTGCAACGAAGGCGCCGGCAAAGAAGGTTGCTGCTCCTGCACCCAAGGCCGCGGCCAAGAAGCCTGTTGCTGCCCCGGCGAAGAAGTCTGCAACGAAAGCACCGGCAAAGAAGGTTGCTGCTCCTGCACCCAGGGCCGCGGCCAAGAGGCCTGCGGTTGCAGCTAGTGCGCCCAAAGCCGGCAACAAGGCAGCGAACAAAGGGCCGAAAGTTGCAGAGAAGGCATCGACATCTGCCAAGCGGGGTAAGAAGGCGACAGATTCCGCAGATGATGCCGAGCTCGGCGACGACGAAGATATTGATTTAGAAGACATTGAGATAGACGCGGACGAGCCAAGCGAAGACGAGATCGCTGCCGTTGAGCCCACCGTCGCCGAACTCGACGCTGAGGCCACCGAGCTGGCTGAAGATTCGGAGAAGGAAGAAACTGCGGCCGCACCGGCGCCGGTTGAAGATGACTCGTTCGAGATTTCCGAAGTCGACGACACCGACGAGCCGATCCAGACCGTCGTCACCGCCGGTGCTACCGCTGATCCGGTCAAGGACTACCTCAAGCAGATCGGAAAGGTCAGCCTCCTCAACGCTGAGATGGAGGTGACGCTCGCCCGCCAGATTGAGGCGGGACTTTTCGCCGAGGAGAAGCTCGACACAACGAAGAAGCTCTCACAGCGTGACCGCAAGGACTACGAGCAGCTGAAGATCATCGGTCAAGAGGCCAAGCGCCACCTGCTGGAGGCAAACCTGCGCCTCGTCGTGTCACTGGCCAAGCGGTACACCGGTCGCGGCATGCTCTTCTTGGATCTGATCCAAGAAGGCAACCTCGGCCTGATGCGCGCTGTTGAGAAGTTCGACTACACCAAGGGTTACAAGTTCTCGACTTACGCAACCTGGTGGATCCGCCAAGCAATCACCCGCGCTATGGCCGACCAAGCACGCACCATCCGTATCCCGGTTCACATGGTCGAAGTCATCAACAAGCTCGCACGCGTTCAGCGACAGATGCTCCAGGACTTGGGACGCGAACCCACGCCGGAAGAGCTGGCCAAGGAACTCGACATGTCGCCGGAGAAGGTGGTCGAGGTGCAGAAGTACGGCCGCGAGCCGATCTCCCTGCACACGCCCCTCGGTGAGGAAGGCGACAGCGAGTTCGGAGACTTGATCGAGGATGCCGAAGCTGTTGCCCCGGCTGAAGCGGTCACCAACATCATGCTGAGCCAGCAGATTGAGCAGTTGCTGCACAACTTGCCCGAGCGAGAGGCCGGCGTCATCCGAATGCGTTTTGGTTTGGACGATGGTCAGGTGCACACCCTTGACGACATCGGCAAGAAGTACAACGTCACCCGCGAGCGCATTCGCCAGATCGAGAGCAAGACGATGTCCAAGCTCCGTCACCCGTCTCGCTCGCAGGTTCTGCGCGACTACCTCGACTGATGAGTTGTGGGAGTCCTTGAGCTACAACCAGCCGGGTTACCTGAGCGACTTGAAGCCGTCACGGTTGCGCAAGCGTTCGAACTTCCAGCCGAGCGCGATCAATGTGCCGCCGCCAAGCAACAGCGAGATGAACGGCGCTGCCGCTCCCGACTGATGCACCACCGGCTGCAATGTGACCAGCACTGTGCCGATTGACCCCGGCAGCAGCAGGCCTGCGTAGTTCGTGACCAGGCCCAACGCCAGACACGCGACCACTGCCGCAACCACCACATACAGGCGCAAGCCCGCCGGTTGGTTGAGCGAGATCAAGGCTGATGGCAAGGTCAACGTGAAGGCAGCTGGCGACAGCCAGGCAGCGCTGTTCAGCTCCGGGTTGATGCGCTTGGCCAGGAAGCCGAACAACAGGGCGCTGGCACCGAATGGAATCGTCCACTTTTCCAGTGGGTCCAAATCTGCGCTGCGCACCAGCAAGTGCAGTCCGGAGCCTGAGAGCAAGCCGCCGGCGATGGCACCGGCTAGATGCTTCGAACGGTTCACGAAAATTGCGATGGCAACGCTGGCCACCAGCATGGCCGGGGCCGCAGTGTTGCTAGCGACATCCGCCTCTTCGGGAATCAGCGGAATGGGCAGGATTCCGACGAAGTAGCGCTCGCTGTTGCTACTGATGTTCGCGAACAGCAGCGCGGCGATTGCTGGCACTGGCCAACCGCCGGCCACCCATGTGCCTTTCCGGACGATCAGGACCAGGCCCGCGGCGAAAGGCAGCAGGCAGAAGCCGAATGCGATGGATCTCGGCAAGTCCATGACCCAGGAGTCGCCGATGCGCGACGCTGCTAGCCAACTGAGCGCGATGATCGCAGCAATCGAACTGGCCATGATCTTCTGTCGACGCTGCAGCAGCCAAGCCAGCACACCCGCGTGCGCAGACCAAACCCACGCCCCGAGATTGACCTGCGCCGGTGTGTTGGTTGAGACGAGGAACGCGAGCCAGCCAATCGCGCCGAAGATGGCGAGCAGGGTGCGAATCTCCGGTTGGTTGTCGGCTTGGCTGCGGATGGCATAAAGGATTCCGACGGTGATCGCCAACGCGCCGATTGCAGTCGGCACGCCGGACCAAAATCCCAGGTCGAAATCCAGCGCCCGGATGCCGCCGGTGAACAACAACCCCGCGCCAAGGGCAGTCGCCGTGGTGATGGGGCTGGTTCGCTGCTTGGAGCGGTACAGCAATGCGCACACGGCAGCCAGGTGTGCGCTCCAGGTAAGCAGGCCCGCTGACTGCCAGCCGCGAGTGTCAAACACGGCGTCTTCAGGGCTGAACAAGTACGCGGTCAA
>JBEHCB010000135.1:0-4179 GCA_041192885.1 Actinomycetota bacterium | reverse complement strand
GAGATCGCCAGCACCCAAGGTGAGCCGTGCACTGCCGACTGGGAGATGACCAATCTGTGGATTGTTGCCGCAGTTATCGCCCACGCTGCGTGGCTGCGGGAAGAAAGTCGCGGCGCACACTTAAGGACGGACTTCCCGGCGAACGACGATGCGCGCTGGCGTACGCGATTGACCGGCTGCATCGGTGATGATGGCGGCATTACATTTCGCCACGAGCCTACGAACCGAACCCAACAGACGACGGTGACATGAACATCACGAACCACCTGAGCCCGCAGGTGCAGCAGCGCATCCGCACCACAGGTGTGCCATTGGTCAGGGTCGAGCGAGTGGTCCGCGATGCCTTGGCTGAGGACCTCGCTGATGGTGTTGATGTCACCTCCGTTGCCACCATCTCCGATCGGCATCACAGCCGGATGACTTTGGTTGCACGACAAAGCGGGATTGTCTGCGGCTTGTCTTTTGCCGAAGCCGTGTTCGCCATCGTCGATCCTGATGTGCACGTGGAATACACCGCTGCCGACGGCGAACGTGTGTCGCCAGGTACGGTATTAATGACGATCAAAGGCGTCACTCGCTCATTGCTTGCGGCTGAGCGCACGGCCTTGAATCTGCTGGGGCGCCTGTCCGGCATTGCGAGCCTCACGGGGCAATGGGTTGAAGCGATCGCGGGGACCAACGCGACAGTCCGCGACACCCGCAAGACCACACCCGGCCTGCGCGCGCTTGAGAAGTACGCAGTTCGCTGTGGCGGCGGCGCTAACCACCGGATGAGTCTGACCGACGCCGCGTTGATCAAGGACAACCATGTTGCTGCAGCCGGCTCGGTGGGCGCGGCTCTGGACGCAGTGAAGCAGCGTTATCCGCAGGTTCCTTGCGAGGTTGAAGTCGACACAATCGAGCAGCTGCGCGAAGCATGTGAGCACACCGACGGGCTGATCCTGCTGGACAATTTCAGCGTCGAGCAGGTGAGTGAGGCAGTTGCGTTAGTCGCGGGCCGAAACAAGCTCGAGGTCAGCGGCGGGCTCTCGTTGACAACAGTCCGTGCATATGCCGAAACCGGCGTCGACTTCGTTGCTGTCGGCGCGCTCACCCACAGTGCCCCGGTGATGGACATCGCCGCCGAGCTCTTGTCGCAGGAGGCCAGCTGATGCTGCTTACGATCGATATCGGCAACACCAACACGGTGCTGGGGCTCTACGACGGGGAAACTCTGGTGCACTCATGGCGGGTGAAGACGGATTCGCGAAGCACCAGCGATGAGATGCACACCCTGTATCGGGCATTGCTCGCCGATGCACCGCAAGTGACTGGGATCAGCGCGTGCTCCACAGTGCCCGCGGTCCTGCGCGAACTGCGGTTGATGACCGCGACCTATTGGGCAGATGTGCCGTGCGTGATCGTCGAGCCAGGTGTGCGCACCGGGGTTTCGATCGTCACCGACAACCCCAAGGAAGTCGGCAGCGACCGAATCGTCAACACCTTGGCCGCTTTCCATCAATTCGGCGGGCCGTGCATCGTGGTCGACTTCGGCACCAGCACCAACATCGATGTCATCAGCGCCAAGGGCGAGTTCATCGGTGGTGCGTTGGCGCCGGGTGTGGAGATTTCTCTTGATGCCTTGGCTGCACGCGCCGCCCAGCTGCGCAAAGTGGAACTCACCCGCCCTCGCGCGGCCATCGGCAAGAACACCGTCGAAGCCCTGCAATCGGGTGCGCTGTTCGGCTTTGCCGGCCAGGTGGACGGCTTGGTGAATCGGATCGTCGCCGAGTTGGGCGGATCAATTGCCGCGGTCGTCGCCACTGGCGGCTTGGCATCCTTGATCGTTCCGGAATCGTCCACCATCACCCATCACGAGCCAAACCTCACCTTGAACGGCTTGCGACTGTTGTTCGAGCGGGTCCAATCCGCCTAAGCGCACCACGCGCTCACTAGCCTTGCGCTTCGTGACCGAGCAGACATCGAGCGCCGACGACATCACGGAGGTTGACGACCTCCCTGAGCAGATGCTCATCCGTCGCGGCAAGCGCGAGCGTTTCTTCGCCGAAGGTCACGAGCCGTACCCGGTTTCGCTGCCGGTGACCACCACCATTGAGGAACTTCGGGCCGGCTTCGGCCACCTCGGCGTGGACGAAGCGTCCGGCAGCGTCGTCGGTGTGGCTGGTCGAATCATGTTCATCCGCAACACCGGCAAGTTGTGTTTTGCAACCTTGCGCAGCGGCACCGGCGCCACCGTGCAGGCAATGCTGTCGCTGGACAAGGTCGGCGAGCAGGGCTTGGAATCGTGGAAGTCTCTGGTGGACATCGGCGACACCGTCTGCGTCGAAGGCGAGGTCATCACCTCCAAACGGGGCGAGCTCTCCGTGCTGGCGACCGCTTGGCACATGGCAGCGAAGGCGCTGCGGCCACTGCCCGTGGCTCATAAGCCTTTGAACGAACAGACGCGAGTACGTCAACGGTATGTGGATTTGATCATGCGCCCGGAGGCGAACACCATGGCACGGATGCGGCCAGCCGTTACGGCTTCGCTGCGCGCATCGCTGGGCCAACGCGGCTACACGGAAGTTGAGACGCCGATGCTGCAAACGCAGCACGGTGGCGCCGCCGCTCGGCCCTTCATCACGCACATGAACGCCTACGACATGGAGTTGTTCCTTCGCATCGCGCCGGAGCTGTTCCTGAAGCGCTGCGTTGTCGGCGGATTTGATCGCGTGTTCGAGATCAACCGAAACTTCCGTAACGAGGGAGCCGATTCCACTCACAGCCCCGAGTTCGTCATGTTGGAGGCGTACCAGACATATGCCGACTACACCGACATGGCCAGGATCACCCGCGAATCCATCCAAGAAGCGGCGATGGCTGTGTACGGGTCGCTGACATTCGAACATTTCGATGGCACCAGCAAAGACCTCTCCGGCGAGTGGGAGTGGGTGTCCATGTACCCAGCGCTGTCGAAGGTTGTGGGCGTTGACATCACGCCGCGGACGCCCATGGAGGTGTTGCGGAAGTTGTGCGCCGATGCGGGTGTCGAGCCGGAGGAAACTTGGCTGCCGGGCAAGTGCGTTGAGGAATTGTTCGAGCACCATGTGCTGCCGACTCTGACCGGGCCGACATTCGTGAGTGACTTCCCAGTTGACACCTCACCTTTGGTGCGCGACCACCGCAGCATCCCGGGCGTGGTTGAGAAGTGGGACTTGTACATCGATGGAGCTGAGACAGCGACCGGCTACTCCGAGTTGACCGACCCGGTGATTCAGCGCGAGCGCTTGATTGCGCAGAGTCGTTTGGCCGACCGTGGAGATGTCGAGGCGATGCGGCTTGATGAAGACTTCCTGCGGGCTTTGGAATATGGAATGCCGCCGACCGGCGGAATCGGCATCGGCGTGGACCGGGTGCTGATGGCGCTGACTGGCGTCGGCATCCGCGAGACGATCTTGTTCCCGCTGGTCAAGCCCGAGTAGTTGACGCAGTAACGATCTAGCGAATGCCGTAGGCGTCGAGCTCGACGGGCTAAGAGCTCGGGTTCCCCCTCATTTGTGTGGCGCGGCGTGCGGTGTCATGCCGCAAAAACGAACGGCCGGCGCGAACCGCAGAGGTGGGGGATAGCCCCTGCGTGCACCGGCCGTTCTTGATTTCGAAAGAGCCATGCCGCTCTTCCGTGCCCGTGATCCTTAAGACGCCGATTGGGAAGTATCGGTTCCCGCGGATTCCGAGATTGAGAATCGTGCAAAGCGATTCATATCGAAGTGTCAGCCGTTGGTTCCTGATGTGTTTGAGCTTGGTGCTGGGTTCGGCTTGCCGAATCCGCCGTGACCGTGGTGGCCGTGTCGACCTTTGCCCATGCCGTGTCCGATTCCTGGGCCCATACCCATTCCACGACCGCCGTCACCATCGCCGTGGCGCGGGCCGAAACCCGGGCCAAAACCCGGTCCAAAGCCGCGACCGTCGCCAGGGCCCATTCCCTGCGGAGGGATCGGCAGTCCGAGGCTGGTGCGCAAAGCGTCGATCTTGGTCTTGATGTCATCGATCTGTGCTTGGGTCAGTTGCGGCTTCACGTGATTCTGGCGGTCAGTCTGCAGTTGCTCCACAGTGATGCCCAAGACGCCAGCGATGATCGCATCGGCTTGCGAGCGGAACTTGTCTTCAGCAGCCCGGGCAGCTGTGCGCTTGGCCTCCAAC
>JBEHCB010000134.1:0-7015 GCA_041192885.1 Actinomycetota bacterium | reverse complement strand
TTTCGCTTGCGGCGCGAGGTTGGCCTCGCCGTTCAGCAGGTAGATCCATCGCGGCGGTGGCGCGGAGATGCCATGCAGCCAACACTCGCGGCGGAGACTGCAACAGCGCCTGTGCGTCAGTCGCGATCCGCGATTGCAAAGCTGCAATCGCACGCAACCGCTCACCCAGAGCCGACGACAGTTTCATCTCGGCTGCCAGCGCAGCCGCTGGGATATCGACTGCTTCGAGGTGAGCGTCGGCGTGCAGAGTCGCAGCTGCCAGGCGGGCGTCAAACAACTCACGCGGCGCTCCCGGTCGAAACACCGGTGGTGACTGGAGCACGGCATCGACAGCATCCCGTGCCGCAGCAATCGCGGCGGACACCTCATCGGTGGCCCGGTAATCGAGGATTGCTGATAAGGACACGGAGGTCATCTTGTCGGCAGTAGGCTCATCAACCAAGTCATCGCCCCCGCTGGTTTTCAATTTGACTTGACCTAAGTGGAGGACCAATGTCCGACGGTGTCGTGCTGGAGAACTTGCTCGCGGAGCGACGAACGTTTCCGCCGGCCGCTGACCTAGCTGAACAAGCGAATGTCAAAGCCGATGCATACGAGACTGCTGATGGTGACCCGCTCGCCTTTTGGGATGCTCAAGCGCAGCGGCTGCACTGGCAACAGCCGTGGACGCAGGTGCTCGATTGGAACGATGCGCCTTTTGCGCGCTGGTTCATCGGCGGCCGGCTGAATGTCACGCAGTCATGCCTGGATCGCCATGTGGATGCCGGAGACGGCGATCGCGTCGCCTTGTACTTCGAAGGCGAGCCCGGCGATAGCGAGCAGATCACATATGCCCAGCTGCTGGCTCAAGTAAACCAAGCAGCAAACGCTTTGGTGCAGCTCGGCATTGGCGCTGGTGATCGCGTAGCTATTTACATGCCCATGATCCCGGCAGCGGTTGTCGCGATGTTGGCCTGCGCACGCGTCGGTGCGGTGCACTCAGTTGTTTTCGGCGGGTTCTCGGCCGAAGCTCTTCGCAGCCGCATTGATGATGCTCAAGCCTCTCTGGTGATCACCGCTGATGGCGGGTTCCGCCGCGGGAGCGCCTTTCCTTTGAAGCCCGCAGTCGACGAAGCAGTCGTTCAATGCGCCAGCGTCAAGCACGTCTTGGTGTTCAAGCGGACAGGCGAGCAGGTGCAGATGTCCGATCGCGATGTCTGGTGGCACGACATCGTCGACGCACAATCCACCGAGCACGAGCCGCAAGGCTTCGACAGCGAACACCCGTTGTTCATCCTGTACACCTCCGGCACCACCGGCAAACCCAAAGGAATCCTCCACACCACCGGCGGCTATCTGACACAGGCCGCATACACGCACCATGCGGTGTTCGATATCAAGCCCGAGCACGATGTTTATTGGTGCACTGCGGACATCGGTTGGGTCACCGGCCACTCCTATGTGGTGTACGGACCGCTGGCCAATGGCGCCAGCCAAGTCATTTACGAAGGGACTCCCGACACCCCGCACCAAGGTCGCTGGTGGGAGATCGTCGACAAATACAAGGTGACGATCCTCTACACAGCGCCGACTGCGATCCGCACATTCATGAAATGGGGCACCGAGATTCCGAAGCGCTTCAACCTCGGCAGCTTGCGACTTTTGGGAAGCGTCGGCGAACCGATCAACCCTGAAGCGTGGATGTGGTACCGCGAAGTGATCGGCTCAAACCGCTGCCCGATCGTCGACACTTGGTGGCAAACCGAGACCGGCGCGATCATGATCTCGCCGCTACCCGGGGTCACGGCGACCAAGCCAGGCTCAGCAATGCGACCGCTGCCAGGCATCAGCGCCGCGGTCGTCAACGATCACGGCGATCCTGTCGGCAATGGCGGTGGCGGGTACCTGGTGCTCGACCAACCATGGCCGTCCATGCTCCGAGGCATTTGGGGCGACAACCAGCGTTATCTCGACACATATTGGTCGCGCTGGCCCACGTTCTACTTCGCCGGTGACGGAGCAAAGCTGGATGACGATGGCGACCTGTGGCTGCTCGGACGCGTCGACGATGTAATGAATGTTTCCGGCCACCGCATCTCGACCACCGAAGTGGAGTCGGCTTTGGTCGCACACCCGGCTGTCGCTGAGGCTGCAGTTGTCGGTGCCAACGACGAGATGACCGGGCAGGCGATCGTGGCATTCGTGATCATCCGTTCCGATGTAGTAGCGCCCAGTGACATTGCGGCTGCGCTGCGGGAGCACGTAGCGGAGCAAATCGGCGCTATCGCGAAGCCGAAAAAGATCCTCGTCGTCAGCGAGCTGCCGAAAACCCGCTCAGGGAAGATCATGCGTAGATTGCTGCGCGATGTCGCCGAACATCGCAACCTCGGCGATGTCACAACCTTGGCCGATCCCACAGTCATGAGCCTCATTAGCCAGGGTCTTGGCAACGCGAGCAACGATGACTGACATGCAAAAGGCGGATGCTGTTCAACAGCGGTGGCTGAGCAGATTTCTTCGCGATGAAACCGTCGGTGGCGCATTGATGATCATCGCCGCAGTGGCTGCGATGGTCGTCGCAAATTCACCGGCAGGCGACTGGTATGCCACAACGGCTGCGCACAAAGTGCACATCCCGGCCATCGGTCTGCACATGTCAATTGCTCATATCGCGGCTGATTTCCTGCTGGCTTTCTTCTTTCTGATCGCCGGCGCCGAGTTGAAACACGAACTGGTGCTCGGTTCTTTGAACAGCGTCAAACGCGCCATGACGCCCGTTGCCGGTGCGGTCGGCGGAATGCTGGCATCGGCCCTCGTGTTCTCTGCGGTCTGCGCGCTGCTCGGGGGCACGGCGGCTGAGCGACGAGGATGGGCGATCCCCACATCGACAGACATTGCGTTCGCGTTAGCGATCTTGGCCATCATCGGCCGTCGCAGTGCGCCCGGCGTGCGAATCCTGCTGCTGAGCATCGCGATCATCAACGACCTCGGATCCATTGTCATTATCGGCAGCGTTTTCTCCACGACCGTGCATGTGCTCGCGCTAGCGGCTGCCGGGTTCTTCGTCTTCATTTGGTGGGTCATGCAGCAACTCGGAGTCCACAAGGCGCTGGTGTACGCCCCCGTGTTTCTTCTCGCCTGGTACTTCATGCATGCCAGTGGCATCCACGCCACAGTTGCGGGCATGGCGCTCGGTCTAGCCACCAAGGCAACGAGAGTCGAGAACAACCTGCGCTCGGGGGTCGAGCAACTCGAGCATTGGTTGCGGCCGGTCGTCGCCGGGTTCGCTGTTCCCGCGTTCGCCTTCTTTGCAGCCGGCATCGACTTCCGCGGACAGAATGTCATCGACCAAGTGCTGTCCCCGCTGGCGATAGCCGTGATGTGCGGGCTGGCCATTGGGCAGCCGCTGGGAGTATTCCTCGGGATTAAATCGGCGGTTGCATTGCGCATCGGCACCCTTGATTCCACCTTGTCCTGGCGCGATATCGGCGCAGTCGCGAGCTTGGCGGGCTTGGGATTCACAGTTGCGCTGCTCGTCGCCGACTTAGCGCTGCCAAGCCAGGGTCTGCTCGCGCCGAGCGCGAAAGTCGGCATCATGGCTGGTGTGACAGTGGCGACTCTCATCGCCTTCATTGCCGTACGCCGTGCTGAGCCAAAGGCTGAATCCACCGCGACGGCCACAACATCGCGCTAACCTGCTGCCATGGCTGCTGATCCCGCAGGCGCTACTGACAACAGCGGCGCATCTGGTGACCGCGGTCGGCCGCGGTCTTTCATGATGGCGTGGGCGAATGCCAAAACCATTGCTACCGACATCAACACCCTGGTTCGCTTGTATGTGCAGCTGGCCAAAACCGAGCTTCGCAGTTCCGCGAAAGCACTCGGGTTGGCCATTGCCATGTCGCTGGTTGCGATCGGCTTGATCCTGCTCGCGGCGCTCTTCTTGCTCATCGCACTGGCTTATGTTCTCGTCGCGATCGGCTTGCCTGCCTGGGCTGGCTTCCTCATCGTGGCCGGCGCCGTGCTGGTGATTGTGGCGGTGTTCGGCTTGCTCGCTAAGAGTCAGTTCAAGAAGGTGACGCTGCCAGATCGGACTCTGGCGGCGTTAGGCAAACCCACCAGCTCGGCGTCGGACGCCGACTGACCGTTCGTTTCAACTGCCGCAAGTCGCCTGCGACTTCGTTTCAGTTATTTTCGCCAGAAGTCAGGCGCAGCGTTATTCACGAGTTGTGCATCGACCCGTGTTCACCGGATCGGATGCTGCTGCGGCTCGAGCCTGCGCCAGCGCAGTGACACTGATGGCGTAGCCGATGTCGGGATCTTGGACGCTCGTCGCGAAAACCAGTGCGCGCACCTTTCCTGCCGGATCAACCAGCGGCCCGCCGGAGTCGCCACGGCGCACTTTTGCCTGCAACACGACAATCTGCCGCTGCACGCTGGATGTTCCATAGATATCCGAACCTCGGGCGTTGACGACATCGGTAACTCGGGCCGGGATGTACGCCAGAGAGCCGCCGCCGGGGAAGCCGATCGCCACTGTCGAATCGCCTCGGTGGGGATTGCCGGCAAACTCCAGCGGCCGCAGTCCGAGCTTGCCTATATGCACGACGGCGACATCAGTACGCGAATCGAAATACACAACATGACCCGTGCGGGTGCGCCCTCCCGGCGCTGAAATCAGCACCTGCCTCATTCCCGCGACAACATGCGCGTTTGTCATCACCTGGTTCTTCGCGAAAACAAATCCTGTGCCGGTCACACCCGAATCGCAGCCGACGGCGTTGCCCGAGACTCGCACCACGGACGCTGCCGCAGCGCGCACGTCCGGGTCGCGCGAAACTGCTGAGTCAACCGGCGGCAGGTTCGCCGGCGAGAAGCCGCCTAAAGCAAAGAACGCCCGTGGGGCGCCGGCGTTGTCAAGCAGATCAACCAGCCGGCCCACAATCTCATCTGTCACATTCCGAGTGATTGCGCCTGCAGCTCCGTCAGAGACCCGGGCGATTCCTGAATCAATCGTTTGTAGCACACGCGATGCCCGGACTTCGCGGCTGACAGATCCAGGAATCACTGCCAACGCGGAACCGATGATCCAGAGAATCAAACAAAGCCACGCTACATCGGCGACAACTCCGCCGGCACTGTCGATCGTCTTCAGCGGCGCCCACAGGAGTCGCTTGCGCAGCCGTCGGCCCACGAACCCGATGAGCGAGCTTCCAACTGCTGAACCGATCAACACGCAGGCAATGCTGATGACGGGCCGGGTTGACGAGCTCAAGCCCAATGTCGGCACCAACCACACCGCAACCCGAGTGCCTGCATAAGCGCCCGCGAGCAAACCCACCAACGAGAAGATGCTGCTCAATAAGCCACGCCGCCAACCGCTGACGGCCGCAGACACCAAGACCAGTGCCAGGACGATGTCCAGCCAGCCGATGCCGCTCATTGCAGAAACTCCTTAGCTGCGTCCAACAACGCTGATGCGGTTGTGAAGGCGCCCGAGTGGATGTGCGCGATGGTGCCATTGCTGCGGATGAAAACTGTCGCCGGCTGCACCTTGACTCCCCACAATGCGCCGACTGATCCCTTTGGATCGACGATGCTGGGGAAGGTTAATTTCGCAGCCGCCGCATAACCTCGAGCGGACGCGCCGTCATCCTTCCAATCCACGCCGATGAACTGGATGCGGCCAGGCAACTGTGCATGTGCAGCGAGCACCGCAGGCATGTCCTGACGACACACCTGACACCACGAAGCCCAGATGTGGACGATGAGGGGCCGGCCGCGAAATTGCGCCAGCGACACCCGTGGGCCGCCACCAAGGCAGTCAAACTCATCATCAGGAAGCGCAGCGACAGCCGCCGCCCGCGCTTTGGCTGTCGTCACCGAGCACGGAATGGAGAACTCGGCGCCGCTCACGGCCGGAGACGACTGGTTCGTGCCGATGCCGGTGTCGGACTCGGTTGCGGGCACCTGTTCGGAGCATCCAGTGACAACCAGCATCCCGCCCGCGACCACCGCGGACAAACCCCTCGTCCACAGCGCCCTGGACCGCATGGCGGTGTTCACGAATTGCATCACGCTCATGATGCGCTGCTCGTCGACTTCAGTAACGCCCGCGCTTGTGCCGGATCTGTGGGTCCGGTGCCGAACGCAGGGCAGACATCTGCCAGCACACACGCACCGCACGCTGGTTTTCGCGCATGACAGCACCGGCGACCATGCCAAATCAACTGGTGCGACAGATTCGTCCATTCAGATTGCGGGATCAACTGAGCAACTTCCCGCTCGACTTTCACCGGATCAACCTGGTTCGTCCACCCGAAACGACGCACCAGTCGGCCGAAATGAGTGTCAACAGTCAAGCCCGGAATCGCGAATGCGTTACCCAACACCACATTCGCTGTCTTGCGGCCCACACCCGGCAACTGCACCAGCGCATCAAGATCAGCAGGCACTTCGCCGCCGAATTCCTCGCACAGGGTTTGCGCCATGGCGATGATGTTGGTCGCCTTAGTTCGGAAGAAACCAGTGGAACGGATGGAATCCTCCAACTCCGATTGCTTCGCACCCGCGAAAGCCCCAGCGGTCGGATACCGCCTGAACAAGGCGGGCGTGACCATGTTGACCCGCTTGTCTGTGCATTGGGCAGACAACATGGTCGCGACGAGCAGTTGCAGGGGACTCGAAAAGTCAAGCTCGCAATGTGCGTCGGGGTACTCCCGTTGCAGCCGCCGATAAATGGTCTGCGCCCGGCGTCGAGCACCTGCGTCTGCCTGGCCGCCAACCGAGCCGCCTGCCGGACTGGGCGCGCTCGAACGTGATACCCGCTTGGCGGCCGCGCGTGGAGGTGTCACTCGCGAAACTCTAGGACAAATTCCATTGCCTTCGAGCGCCTCGCGTGCAGTAGCCTGCACGCTCGGGAAAGGGGTGCGATGCGATGAGCGACCCGGCGGTGTTTGCGGACGTTGACGCCGACCCAATTCTGGGGCGGCCGTTGTTCGCTGCCTTGGATGCGACTACTGCACATGCGTTACGC
>JBEHCB010000133.1:0-4093 GCA_041192885.1 Actinomycetota bacterium | reverse complement strand
AGGGCGATGTGCGCGCATCGAGATTCTCGACGGAAATTCGCCGACAACGATCGGCTATGCCGGCGAGGTACATCCGCGCGTTATTGAGTCCTTCCGCGGGCCGCGCGGCCTCATCGCGTTGGAACTGGACCTAGACGCACTTTTCACAGCGGCAACGCACGTTGTCTGGCCGCGGATGGCAACTGCGCTCGTCAATTCAAGCGTTGTGAAAGAAGACGTCGCTCTCGTAGTTTCACAATCGGTGACCGCGGCAGCCGTTGAATCGGCCTTGCGCGAAGGTTGCGGCTCCTGGTTGGAAGACGTCCGCCTATTCGACCGCTACACCGGCGAACAAGTAGCGTCCGGGTACGTGTCACTGGCCTTCAGTTTGCGCTTCCGCCACCCCGAGCGCACATTGCGAGATGAGGAAGTGGCTGAACTCCGACAGCAAGGCATCGATCGCGCGGCAGCTGCTGTCGGCGCTGTGTTGCGTGGTGGTGCCTGATGGCCGGTGGCGAACTGAACCTCGACGAGACCCCGGAACGCCCCAAGACACCTCGAACTCGCGCGGCAGTGTGGCGCAGACGCATCATCTGGTCGCTGGCCGTTGTGCTCGTTTTGAACCTGGGGATCCGAGCTTGGGTCGGCTACACGCATGGAGTCCGAGCGCAGGCTGAGATCTCCAGTTTGCAAGCCGGGTTTGGGAATCAGGAGCCTGCGCTGGTCGCCGCTGAGCTAGCTGCAGCACGAGAGAACATCCACATCGCCAAGTTAGCGATAGTTGACGACCCTTTGTGGTGGATCGTTTCGAAGGTGCCCGTGCTTGGCGGCACCCCCAATGCTGTCCGCGTCAGTGTTGCAGCAATTGATGATGTGTTGAGGTCGACGGTTGCCTTGGAGCAAGGTTTGCGTGATTTGCGCCGCGACAACATCGCATCGCTCTCTGCGGATTTCGTTACTTTGGCCAACGACGCTGTTTCGGATCTGGCACCCGCAGTGATTCGTGCGGATGAGTCGTTGCAAGCGCTCGACTTGCGCAATGTCCCGAGTCAGATCGCGACGCCACTTGACCAGATGCGCGGGCAGTTGCATGCAGTTGCGCCGACGATTCGCGAATACGGCCCGATGATCAAGCTGGCCCCGACTATGTTGGGCATCGATAAGCCGCGCAGTTGGCTGCTGCTGATGCAGAACGGGTCTGAGGCCCGATCGACTGGCGGTTTGGTAGGCGCCGTCGGTGTGCTAACTGCTGACCGGGGGAAGTTGCGGCTTACTCAGCTGGAATCCAACGATCGTCTGGCCGACGTCACCATCAAAGGCTGGCAGAACATCGTTGATGACGAGGGTGCCGTCGAGGTCTACTGGGAGCAGCTGTCATCGCTGTTGGGCCTGAATGTTTCTGGCGACTTTCCGACAGTCGGCCGGCTGACGGCAGCTCTGAAGCGCCAAGTGGACGGCGCGCAGGTAGACGGCGTGATGGCGATGGATGAACACACGCTGTCGCATCTGATGCGCGCTACCGGTCCCGTCAATGTCGATGGAAACCAAGTCAGCGCCGACACAGTGGTGGACTTCGTGACCAAAGATGTTTATGCGAGATACATGAAGCAGACGACAACGGCATCCGTTCGGAAGAAGGATGCAGTTCTGCGATCGCTCATTTCGAAGGTCTTCGCTCGATTCGAGAGCACTGCGACGAACCCGTTCTCGGTGATGAAGTCCGTGGGCGCCGCAGCAGCGGATGGGCGTGTTTCCTTGTGGGTGCGCGATCCGTCTTTGCAGTCTCAAGTTCTCCGCTCGCCATTGGCCCACGCACTCACCGGTCCTGCTCGCCCCACGGTGTCTGTTCGAGTGAACAACGGTGGCGGTAACAAACTTGAGGCGTACATCGGCGCACATGTTGACTATCGACGCGGCACCTGTGTGCGCGATTTTGCCGCGCGCAAAGCCACAATTTCTATTTCGTTCAAGAACACCGCACCTCGCGCAGGCTTGGTGCCTTATGTTTCCGGTCGCATCGATCTTGGCGAGTTGCGTCCGCGGCCGCAGGGAACCAACCGTGAGGTAGTGTTCCTGCATCTTCCAGCGGGGACTGAATTCGAATCAGCCGATTTCGCCGACGAAGAGCAGATTCCGACGGGCCTGGGCCGTGAAGCGAACTACCGCCTCATGCGATTCGATGTGGAGAGTGCCGCTGGGAAGACTCAGGTGCTGACAGTGAACGTGCTGGAACCCGTCGACGGGGCAGCCGCTAAACCCACGATCGAAGTGCAGCCGATGACGGTTCCGATGACGGCAACAGTGCATCCAGCGCCGTTATGCCCGACGACACCTTGATGTGTTGCGTGCATGAAGGTTGTTGATTGCCCGCCTCTTCATCACGGCGTAATGCGATCAGATGGCTCTTGAACACGGTGCCCCCGCCAGCCGCGTGCACCTGTGACTGCGACGGTTGATGCGCCACAATGTCCCCATGCCACCGACAGCCATTGAAGACCTTGTCGCGCGCGGTCGCATAGCCGACAGCACCGACCGGCAGGCGCTCGCTGCAGCCCTGCAGTCACCGGTGACGTTCTATTGCGGTTTTGACCCTAGCGCGCCGAGTTTGCACATCGGCTCGCTTGCGACTTTGCTCGAGATGCGCCGCTTGCAGGAACGCGGCCATCACCCAATCGTTCTCGTCGGCGGCGCCACAGGGATGATCGGCGACCCGAAAGAGTCAGGGGAGCGCACACTCAATCAGGTTGACGTGGTTCGCGAATGGACCGATCGGCTGCAAACCCAGTCAAGCGCTTTCGTCGATTTCACGGGCAGCAATCCGGCGATCATGGCCGACAACTATTCGTGGACGGCTGAACTGAGCGCATTGGATTTGCTTCGCGATGTAGGCAAGCATTTCAGCGTCAATCGGATGCTCGACCGCGAAGCCGTGAAGGCGCGGCTTGAGAGCAACGGCATCTCCTACACCGAATTCAGCTACGTGCTGCTGCAGTCTTACGACTACCTGCAGTTGTTCCGCCGTCACGGATGCACTTTGCAGATCGGCGGTTCCGACCAATGGGGAAACATCACTGCAGGAGTGGATCTGATTCGGCGAGTTGAAGGTGCGCACGTCCACGCTTTCACATTGCCGCTGGTTGTGAAATCCGATGGCGTCAAATACGGAAAGACCGAATCCGGCACCGTGTGGCTCGATGCGACCATGACTAGTCCGTGGGCGTTTTACCAATTTTGGTTGAACTGCCCGGATGAAGACGTACCAATGCTGTTGCGGACGTACTCGTTGAAGTCGTTAGACGATGTCGAGCACCTGGTTCAAGACAGTGCTCAATCACCCGCCGCTCGTATCGGCCAGCGTGCATTGGCGCAGGAGATGACGACACTGGTGCACTCGGCCGAGGATGCAGCTGACGTTGAAGCTGCGGCTGCGGCATTGTTCGGCGCAGCGGTTCGCGAAGGTGCCGCAGGATTGCGAGGCTTAACCGAAGCGACCTTGGCTGCGGCGCTGGCCGAAACGCATATCGAGCAGTGGTCCCCTGCGCAGTCGCCATCGGAACTGACGACTGTGGACGCGTTGCTGCTTTCGGGTGTCGTGGACAGCCGCGGTGCCGCACGACGGGCGATTGCCGAAGGCGGCGCTTATATGAACAATGAGCGGATCGCCGACGAGACGGCGATGGTGAGCCCGGATGACCTCATTCACGGTCGGTGGCTTGTCATGCGCCGCGGAAAGCGGACTTACGGAGCTGTTGACGCATCCGCGCTGAAGAGCCGCTAAATTCACAGCGCACAAAGGCTGACTGCCCGCGCGCGGGAGGTCAGCCGGGCCCGGGTGGACCCCGCTGAGCAGGGTGCAGGGGCCTGGTGTAATGTTTGTCGGGTTGCCCCAAAATCGGCCGGGTCGCAAGATTCGGCGGGTTCTGGTGCGCGCTCGCTCCTTGAGAACTCAACAGTGTGCACATGTCAATGCCAAAAAACCCCGTGCGGGTGGCACTAGCCACCTGTATGGAAATTCCTTTGGTGACAGACAAAAAGCGACAGCTTATGTCTATCGCCAGCATCGGCTCTCATAGCCGGCTTTCACAAGCATCTATGGAGAGTTTGATCCTGGCTC
>JBEHCB010000132.1:0-3079 GCA_041192885.1 Actinomycetota bacterium | reverse complement strand
TCACAGATGAACGCCGCCCTGGCATGGCCACATCACTTCAACGGCTGCGCCGCAGCGGCATCACCAGGATGGTCATGCTCACCGGCGACCGGGAATCGACCGCACATTCCGTGGCCACCGGCCTTGGCCTGGACGAAGTCTTGGCAAGGGTTATGCCAGCAGACAAACAACGCATTGCTCGCCTGGAAGCGCAAAAGGCGCCGACGATGATGATCGGGGACGGCATCAACGACGCACCGGCGCTGGCGGCAGCAGATATCGGCGTCGCCATCGCTGCGCACGGCGCATCAGCAGCTTCACAGGCTGCCGATGTGGTTCTGGTGCACGATCGCTTCGATGCGATCGCCGATGCTCGACAGATCGCACAATCAAGTGTGCGCATTGCTCAACAGAGCGTGATCCTGGGCATGGCCCTGTGCGGCGTCGGCATGATCGCGGCCATGCTCGGCTTCCTGCCCGCTGCTGCTGGCGCACTCGCCCAGGAAGGGATCGACTTGGCCGCCATCAGTTGGGCACTGCGCGCAACTCTCATCCGCACAACTTCGTAACGACGGCACGATGCCTGCCCACGTCGATCATCCGCAATGCGGACTACTCAGGATGATCGCGCACCAACCCTCACCGTCCACCGCACACTTCCGGGCATGAACGAGGCGCGCGTCGCAGAGATCTTGTCATGGTACGCGCACGAGAACCTCGGCGTCCGGACGAACCTCGCTCGCTTGTTGATGCACGGCCGCCTGTCGGGCAGCGGCAAATTGGTCATCCTGCCGGTGGACCAGGGATTCGAGCACGGACCTGCGCGTAGCTTCGCGATGAACCCTGCTGCTTACGACCCGCGCTACCACCTCGACCTGGCATACGAAGCCGGCTGCAGTGGATTCGCAGCCAGCCGAGCCTTTCTCCAAGCAGGCATCAGCAACCCGGCTCACTTGATGCCCACGATCATGAAGATCAACAGCTCCGACTCACTCGTCTCCTTGCCTGACCCCATCCCGTCCATGACCAGCGAGGTGAAAGCAGCGGCGGCTCTGGGTTGCGTCGCAGTTGGATTCACCATCTATCCGGGCTCGACTGCCCGCAACACGATGTACCAGCAACTTGCGGAAGTTGCAGCCGCCGCAACGGACCTTGGATTGGTGGTGGTCGTGTGGTCCTACCCACGCGGCTCCGGCCTGAGCGATGAGGGCGAAACGGCCGTTGATGTTGTCGCTTATGCCGCCCAGATTGCGTCGCAGATGGGTGCTCACATCATCAAGGTGAAACCGCCGACAGCGCACATCGAATTCGATGCCAATCGCTCTGCACTTGCCAACGCGGGGACTGCAACCACGACCCTCGCGCAGCGGGTCGCACATGTTGTCCAATCCGCATTCGACGGCCGCCGAATCGTCATATTCTCCGGTGGTGCCGCAAAGGACCGTGAATCAGTATTAGACGAGAACCTGCAGACTGCGGCTGGCGGCGGCTTCGGCACCATCATGGGTCGCAACACTTTCCAGCGCCCGCGCATGGAAGCACTGCGACTCTTGCACGATGTGATGCAAATCCACGCCGGCACCGCACGAGGGGCTGACCACCTCTCGTAGCGCGCCGTCGCATCGTTCGTCGCCCATCTTTGCAACGATGCGCGGGTGTTGCAGTTGCTCATCGCCACCTCATGCGGGCTCGGCCTTGGATGCGTTCTTGGTTTGCTCGGTGGTGGCGGCGGGCTCATCGCGGTGCCGCTGTTCGCTGCGGTGTTCGGGTGGAGCATCGACAAGTCGGGTACCGCATCACTTGTCTGCGTGTTCATTGGCAGTGCAGTTGCAGTGGCGACGCATCTACGGACCGGCCGGCTGCGGATACGCGAAAGCGTGATGTTCGGACTCATCGGCACGGCCGCGGCCGTGGCCGGCTCTCTTGCGGCCTTTGCGATCCCAGATGTCATCCAGCATGCAGTGTTGGCCTCGTTGCTGGTGACGGCCGGAGCATTGATGTTCTCAAAGGCCCGGCGGCTGAGACGAGGCGACACGTCAGGAGACCATTCCGAAGCCCCGCGGCGGCTTGCTTTTCGGACGCCGATTGTGCTGTCTGCTCTGGGCATCGGGTTCGTCGTCGGGGTGCTGGGTATCAGCGGTGGTTTCCTCACTGTGCCGGCGTTCACCGCGTTACTCGGGATGACCGTCCCGCAGGCTTCAGCATCAGCGTTGCTGGTTGTGATGATCAACACCGCCGCGGCGCTGGCTGCTCGCGCTGGACGGATCGAGGCGGGACAGTTGATTTCGGTGCTGGCTGCCGCCACTGCTATTGGCGCTATCGCGGGTGCGCGACTAGCGCGCCGGACCAGTGCGGTGATGCTCGCTGTGCTGTTCGGCAGCCTGATACTGGCCATCGCCGCGTGGGAGGCGTGGCGCACAGTGACGATGCTTCACTCCTAGCGCACACGCGCACAGCCACGCGAATCCTGCGAGCACCAGCGCATTGGACACCAGCACATCCGCCGGCCACCCGCGTAGAAACCCCACCGGTGAGCCGCCTGCAAACCAGAACACGCCGCCGAAAGCAACCAACCACAGCGCCCAACTGGCGATGCGGGTACGCGAGTCAGGCGACACCACTGCGAAAGCACCCACCACGATGATGATCGTCCAGTGGTGGCTCCACGCAATTGGCGCGACAAGCAAACCAGCGATGGCGATGACGGTGAAGGCCTGCAATCTGTCCAGGAAGTCCGCCCGCGCAAGGCGTGAAAGCGCGACGGTCGCCACAACCGCGACAGCTAGGCAACACAGCACCCACGCCAGCACCGCCTGCGGACTGCTCCCCCATATCCGAGCGGCGAGGCCGCGAAAACTTTGGTTGCTCACGAAGTCGAATCGACCGATTGATTCCGCATTTGTTGACAGCCAATGCCAGTAGTCAGCATTGCTGCGCGGAATCACCAGTTCCGCTAACCCGCTGCAACAGATTGCTGCTGCGGCTGCCAATGCGACGCTCCGCCATTGCTTGCACCAAACGAAGTAGCCGAGAAAAACTACTGGCGTCAACTTGACCGCGATCGCGATGCCCACGCCCGCGCCGCGGAAAGCCGGTGGGA
>JBEHCB010000131.1:0-6384 GCA_041192885.1 Actinomycetota bacterium | reverse complement strand
GCTCGGAGCCGTCGAATGAACAGACATATCGGTGATGGTCGGTTCGACTCCGCACACGGCACAGGCCGGGTCGCGGCGGATCTGCAGCACATCCGAACCCATCGTCAGTGCGTCAAACCGGAAGAGTTGATCGACCAGCGGCGCACCAGCGCCGGTGAGGAGCTTGATTGCCTCAACCGCCTGGATGCTGCCCAGCACTCCGCACATGGCGCCGACGACCCCAGCCTGCTCGCAGGTTGGTTGACTGCCGGCCGGCGGCGGCGTGGGAAATGCGCATCGATAGCAAGCCGACTGACCCGGCAGCACCACCATCGCATAGCCCTGGAATCGCAGCACCGATGCAAACACATACGCGGTTCCAGCCAGAACACATGCATCGTTGATCAGATAGCGCGTCGCGAAAGTGTCGGTGCCGTCGATAACCAAGTCGTAGCGGCTGACCAACTCGACCGCGTTGTCTGCGTCCAATCGCCGGGATATCGCACCGACGGCGATATGTGGGTTCAACGCCTGCAATGCCGACGCGGCCGACGCAGATTTGTTTCGTCCAAGTGCTTCGGTCGTATGGATGATCTGCCGCTGCAAATTGGACTCGTTGACACCATCGTCATCGATCACATCCAAAGTGCCGACACCCGCGGCCGCCAGATACAGCGCCACCGGGCTGCCAAGCCCACCAGCGCCCACACACAGCACTCGCGAGTTCAACAGCCGACGCTGGCCGGTCTCCCCCACCTGCGGCAAGCTCAAGTGGCGCGCATACCGACCTTTCTGCGCAGCGGTCAGATTGCCCGCGTCGTCAACGATCGGTTCCACAGTCGCAGACTATGCGAGGGCGAATCGTGCCTTCACCGCAGCGACCTGATGCGCTGCCGACTAGCCTTAGCCTCATGGCAACATCTCGATCCAAGTCAACCGCCGAAACGGTCGGCACGGTTGATGTCCGCATCGTCGTCTCCGACAGCCCCCGCGAGCTGACCTACACGATCGATGGCACACCGGCGGACACCGCGGCAGCTGTCGAGGCCAGCTTGGCGCAGGGGCAGCCGTTGCGCCTCACCGACGACAAGGGCCGCACGGTCATCGTTGCCGCCGACAAGATTGCAGCAGTCGAGATCGGCGTCGCTACTGAGCGCCGAGTCGGCTTCGCCGGCTAATAGCCGCAACACCAGGAGATCATCATCACCACCACTCAACCGGGCCAGGCTTTCGCAGAGCTCGGAGTCAAACCTGAGATTTGTGCGGCACTCGCCCGACACGACATCATCAACGCCTTCCCCATCCAGGCACTCACACTTCCGCAAGCGCTCAGCGGCACCGATCTGATCGGCCAGGCGAAGACGGGCACCGGCAAGACGCTGGGCTTCGGCATCCCGATTGTGCAGCGCATCGTCAGCCCCGCTGACCCTGCATATGCGGAACTGGACCCTGCCGTCATCGGCAAACCGCAAGCACTGGTTGTTGTGCCCACCCGCGAGCTCGCCATGCAGGTGGCTGGTGACCTGGAAACTGCCAGCGCCGATCTGGCTATCCGTGTCGCGTGCCTGTATGGCGGACGCGCATACGAACCGCAGATCGAGCAACTCGCCAGCGGCGTCGACATCGTTGTGGGAACGCCAGGCCGTCTCTTGGATCTGCACAAACAGCGGTATTTGACCCTGTCAGCTGTTCGAATCCTGGTGCTGGACGAGGCCGACGAGATGCTGGACATGGGCTTCTTGCCCGATGTCGAGCGAATCGTCGCCGCGGTGCCAACGCGCCGGCAGACAATGCTGTTCTCAGCGACGATGCCGGGCCAGATCATCTCCCTCGCCCGCCGCTACATGAGCCAGCCGATTCACATTCGCGCGCAGGAATCATCTGACGAAAGCAGCTTGGTCGACGCGATCGAGCAGCATGTCTGGCGCACACATCCGTTGGACAAGCCGGAACTGGTCAGCCGCATCTTGCAAGCACCAGGCTGCGAGCGAACCATCGTCTTCTGCCGGACCAAGCGGGCAGCGCAGAAATTGGCGGATGACTTGGAAGAGCGCGGTTTCACAGCCGGCGCAATCCACGGCGATCTTGGCCAGGGCGCGCGCGAGAAGGCGCTCGGCGATTTCCGCGCCGGCAAAGTGCCGACGCTGGTTGCCACTGATGTTGCGGCGCGCGGCATCGATGTCGAAGCGGTCACTCACGTCATCAATTACGAATGCCCTGACGACGACAAGACCTATACCCACCGCATCGGCCGCACGGGCCGGGCAGGCGCCAGCGGTGTCGCCATCACCTTCGTCGATTGGCCAGACACCGCGCGTTGGCAGATGATCAATCGCGCGCTGGGCCTGGCATTCAATGAGCCGATTGAGACCTACTCATCCAGCGATCACGTTTACACCGGCCTCAACATCCCGCGGGAGACCAAGGGGCGGCTCAAGCCGCCGTCACCGGCGAGCACCGAAGGTCGGGGCGATTCCCGACGTGAATCCGCCGGCGGCCAGCGTGGCGGGTCCACTCGGCCAGCAGGCAGAAGCGGCGGCTCCAGCCGTAGCGGAGGCAAGGATCGGCCGTCGACGCCTAATCGAGGAGCCCAACAGCCGCGTAATCCCGAATCTGCACCGAAGAACAATGGCGCCGCTGGCGGCAGCAGCAGTGACTCGCGCACGCGCCAACGTCGCCGCAAGCCGCCGACAACCAGCAGCTAGTCCACTGGCGGCGCAGACGCCCGCGATTGCGAGCGGACGACGACGAACATCCCCACCAAGACGAGCAACAACGCCGGCCACACTTGCAGTGGCGGCGATTGGTGGATCCACACCGCGGCAATAAGCGTGGATCCTGGCATCTCGAAAAGAATCGCAGTGCTGGCGACGGTGGCGCTGACTGAACGCAAGGACTTATTAATCAGCGTGTGACCGAGCACCTGCCCACACAGCGTCAATAACAAAATGCTTTGCCACTGGTTGCTGTTGTAGCGGAACAGGGATGTGCCGCTGAATGCGCAGGTGATGAACAGCACCACTGCAGCGCAGGTGTAAGCGATCATGCTGTACGGGAGCGTGGGGATTCGCTGACGCGCGCTTTCACCGGCAGTCACATAAGCAGCCGCGCCAATCGCTCCGGCAAGCGCGAGTGCATCGCCGAAAAGCGCGCGCGAGGATGTGAATGCGAAATCACTTCCCGCAAGGACAGCCGCGCCGATAATCGCGATAACAATCCCGGCCATCAATCTCGCAGGAACCGGCCGCCCGCGCAATCGCGCAATCAGCGCCGCCCACACCGGCTGAGTCGCCACAAGTGCCGTCGAAGATGCGACTGTCGTGTATCTCAAACTTGGGATCCACACCGCGAAGTGCAAACCGAGCAACACTCCCGCCACGATGCTGGCCTTCCAGGCCCGCGGATCCATTGATGCAAGCACCCGCCATTGCCGCCCCATCAGGAAGACGCCGATGAACAGCGCACCCAGCAAGCAGCGCCATGCCGCTAGAGCAAACACCGGAGCGGTGCTCGCGGTGATGATCGGGCCGGTCGTGCAGATGCCGACTAACGCAATCCCCAGTGCCCAACCATCGGCGCTGATGCCGAACACTCGCCGACTGCGAACGCCAGCGTGTGCCCCGTCATCGACTGAATCACCGGGTGCAGATGCGCTGCGAGCGGGTTCAACGCTGCTGGCCCGCGCGTCATCGTCATTGCTGCCGCCTGCGGACGGCGGCGACGACGCATGCATACGCCGCAGGCTACGGGCAGTTTGCGGCCTTGCGGCAAGTACCCTGCCCCTATGAGCACCACTACCGCACGCAACCGGCGCGTCTTTGTCGCGCGCTTGGTCGGCTTGCGCGTTCTCGACCCCACCGGTGACACCGTGGGCAAGGTCCGCGACGTGGTGGTGCAGCTCCTCGGAGACGCCCGAGCGCCGCGGGTGCACGGCATGGTCGTCGAAGTGGCCACCAGGCGGCGGGTGTTCGTCCCGATGACGCGCATCGTGAGCATCGATTCCGGCGCCCTCATCACCACCGGCGTGGTCAATCTCAAGCGCTTCGCCATCCACCCAGGCGAAACGCTGGCCGTGGCGGAGCTGCTCGACCGGACGGCGACAGTGCTTGCTTCCGGAGTCAAAGTGATGCTGCGCGATATCGCAATGCAGCAAGACCGCTCCAACGATTGGTTCATCGCAAAGGTGTTCGTGCAACCAACGGGTGTCGGTTTGCGCCGCCGTGGTCAAACCCAACTGTTGGACTGGAACGAAGTCTCAGGGCTCGCGCTGGACAGCGACGAGCAATCTGCCGAGTCGTTCTTGTCCAGCATCGCCGACTTGCGAGCTGCGGACATCGCCAGCCTTCTGCACGACATGCCCGCCAAACGCCGCCTTGAGATCATCCGCGGTTTCGACGACGACATGTTGGCGGACATCATCGAAGAGCTACCCGAAGACGATGCGATCCAAATTGTGACCGCGCTTGAAGGTGACCGAGCTGCAGATGTCATTGAGGAGATGGACCCCGATGATGCAGCCGACCTTCTGAGCGAATTAAGCCCCGACAAAGCCGAAGAGGTGCTCGAACTCCTCGAGCCGGAAGAGGCGGAGGATCTGCGTCGCCTGATGTCGTACGGCGAGTACACCGCCGGCGGAATGATGACGACCGAACCGGTCATCCTCTCCCCCGATGCGACTGTCGCGGAGGCGCTGGCGCGAGTGCGCAACCCTGACATCTCGCCGGCGTTGGCGTCACAGGTTTATGTCGTTCGCCCGCCATTGGAAACGCCAACAGGTCGCTACCTTGGCGTGGCGCATGTGCAGCGACTTCTGCGTGAAGCACCTGCGACCCTGGTCTCGGCGATCATCGACGAGAACCTCGAGCCACTTGGCCCGCAGGCACCGCTGGAGCAGGTGACCCGCTACTTCGCGACCTACAACCTGGTCGCGATTCCCATCGTCGACGAGCACGAGCACCTGATCGGCGCAGTCACCGTCGACGATGTCATCGACCACATGCTGCCCGACCGTTGGCGCCAAGCGACCCAGGAGGACAGCCATGGCTGAGTCCTCCCGCCTCGACCAACCAATCCGTCGGGGCCGCCGTCGAAGTCCGATCGCGCAGCATGAGCGTTTCGGTCGCATCTCCGAGCGGATTGCACGCTTCATCGGATCGTGGGCGTTTATCTTTTGGATGACATTCGTGATTCTCGCGTGGATTGCGTGGAACACGGTGATGCCGTCGAGCTACAGGTTCGATCCATACGCGTTCCTGCTGCTCACTTTGACTTTGTCGCTGCAGGCCTCGTATGCAGCGCCTCTGATCCTGTTGGCACAGAACCGGCAAAGCGACCGCGACCGCGTGCAGTACCAAGACGACCGAGCCAACACCGAGCGCCTCATCGCCGACGCCGAGTTCCTCAGCCGAGAAATCGCCGCTCTGCGCATTGCTGTTGGCGAATTGGCGACCCGCGACTATGTCCGTGCGGAATTGCGCGCCATGCTGGAGGAATTGCACGACCAGCACGACGGCAGCGCACAACCAGAGCGCAACGCGTAGCATCGCGCATCGTGTCCGACTCTTCCTCTGCGCCGACCGCGGCAATCGACCTCGATCGCGTGCGCGCCGCGTTAGCGGTCGTGCAAGACCCGGAGATCCACCGGCCGTTGATGGAACTCGGCATGTTGCCGCATATCTCAGTAGATGGACACTGTGTCGATGTCACACTGTTGCTGACTGTGGGCGGTTGTCCCATGCGCCAGCAGATGATCGACGACATCACCACCGCTGCTTCTGCCGTGGAAGGCGTCCGCGAAGTTCGCATCGGCACTCAGGCGATGACCAAGGAGCAGCGCGAATCCCTGCGCACGAAGCTCACCGGCGGCGGTGAACCAGTTATCGCTTTCACTCAACCCGATAACCGCACTCGAATCCTGGCTGTTGCTTCAGGCAAGGGCGGAGTTGGCAAGTCGTCGCTGACAGCAAATCTCGCGGTGGCATTAGCGCAGCAGGGTTTGACTGTCGGTTTGCTCGATGCAGATGTCTACGGCCATTCCATCCCCAGGTTGCTTGGCGTGACGACGCCGCCAGTGCAGGTAGAAGGCCTGCTGATGCCGCCAGTCGCACACGGAGTGCGGGTTCTGTCGGCCGACTTGATGAAGCCCTCGGGTTTCGCCGAACCCATCGCCTTCCGCGGGCCGATGCTCCACAAGGTGCTGATGCAGTTCCTCGCAGACACATGGTGGGGCGATCTGGATGTGTTGCTGCTCGATACACCACCGGGGACTGGCGACATGGCGATGAGCATCGGCCAGACACTGCCCCACAGCGAGATGGTCATGGTCACGACTCCGCACATTGCCGCCGCCGAGGTTGCGGTGCGGGCCGGCATGTTGGCCGCCAAACTCGGCCAGCGAATCATCGG
>JBEHCB010000130.1:0-4152 GCA_041192885.1 Actinomycetota bacterium | reverse complement strand
TGAGAAGTCCGCAGTGAAGATGCTGCCTGTTTCAGGGTTGACGTTGGTGCCGTTGAGCTCAAACCCGTCACTGAACGTGGCCTTGTAGAAGGCCAGTGCTTTATCAAGTGTGCCGTTGAACCACAGGAAGGTGCGAAGTCGAAGGTGCGTGCTCACGGAGCAAATCTACGACCATTGCATGTGAAGAATTGTGAGACGGCGCCCGGGCTCGCCGCCCCGTATCCAGTCGAAATAATCGTCAGCGGAATGCTTGGATACCTGTTACTGCCTGGCCGACAACCAGCGTGTGAACTTCATGAGTTCCTTCGTAGGTCAGCACACTTTCCAAGTTCGCCATGTGGCGCATGATCGGGTACTCGCCGCTGATGCCGTTGCCGCCCAGGATCGTGCGGGCGCTTCGTGCAACATCCAATGCGCTGCTGACATTTGCGAATTTGCCTAAAGAAATCTGCTCAGGCTTGATGCTGCCCGCATCTTTGAGCGCGCCTAAGCGCATGGCCAAGAGGAACGAGTTGGCCACCGCGGCTGTCATCTCTGCCAGTTTGCGTTGTGTGAGTTGGAATCCCGCGATGGGCTGATCGAACTGTTGCCGGTTGCCGGCGTAAGCGATCGCTGTTTCCAGACAGTCACGGGCTGCGCCGACCACGCCGAAGATGATTCCGAAGCGCGCTTGCGATAAGCACGACAGGGGCCCGCGTAATCCGATGACACCGGGCAGAGATGCTTCATCTGGCAGGCGCAGATTGTCGAAGCTCAGCTCACTGGTTGCGCTGGCCCGCAAAGACATCTTGTGTTTGATCGCCGTGGCCGAAAAGCCGGCAGAGGCTGTGGGGACGACGAATCCGCGGACACCGTCGTCAGTCTGCGCCCAGACGATTGCGACATCGGCCACATGGCCATTGGTGATCCACATCTTCGAGCCGTTCAGCACCCAGTCTTTGCCGTCGCGCTTCGCCCAGGTGCGCATGCTGCCTGGGTCTGAGCCGGCATCAGCCTCGCTGAGGCCGAAGCAGCCGATTGCCTGTCCGGCTGCCATGTCGGGCAGCCACTGTCGCTTTTGTTCTTCGCTGCCGAACTCGTGGATCGCATACATCGCCAGCGAACCTTGAACGCTGACCAGCGACCTGATGCCAGAGTCGGCAGCCTCCAACTCCATGCACGCGATGCCGTAAGTGGTCGCGTCTGCGCCTGCGCAGCCGTAGCCGTTGAGGTGCATCCCCAGCAGGCCCATCTGCCCGAACATCACCGCCAACTCGCGGACGGGGACATCGCCATCCTCGTACCACTGCATCAGGTTAGGTCGGACCTTCGCATCCAGCAGTTTGCGCAGCGACGCGACGACAGCTCGTTGCTCGTCGGTGAGCATCGCATCAGCGTCAATCAGCGACAACGGGTGTCGATCCATGTGTTCAGCCTAGTTTCAGAGGCTGGTTTCAGTGCTTGCCCAGGGCGCGGTTTATCGCTTGCGCGACATGTGATGTCCGGCCAGTTCGCTGTTCGATTGCGTCAGCCCAGGTCATCGCCCGCAGGCCGGATTGGATCCCCAGCCAGCGCCACGGCTCTCGCTCCCATGCTCGGCTTCGGTGGCCTACCCACGGCATGGTGGTTCGCTGGGAGTGATGTCCGCAGATCAACTCGGCCAGAGTGCGCCCGCCGACGTACGACATCGTGACGCCGTCCCCGAGGTAACCGCCGCTGTATGCGAAGCGCCGCGATTGGTCGTAACCCATCGAAGGTGTCCAATCTCGCGGCACCGCTAGTGCGCCGCCCCAGGTGTGTGTGATTTTCACTTCTGATAACTGCGGGAACATCTCGCACAAGATGTCGAACAACGCCGTGTGCACTGTGCGGTTCTGCTCGAATTTTGAATCGACTGCTGAGCCGAAGTGGTACGGAGCGCCGCGACCGCCGAAGGCGATTCGGTTGTCTGCCGTGCGCTGGCCGTAAATGATCAAGTGGCGGTAATCAGCGAAGGTCATCCCCGACGCAAGCGCAATGGAATCGAGTGTCTCTGCTGGCAGGGGTTCGGTTGCAAGCATGAGGGAATAAACCGGTGCGAAAGCGCGCTCGTGCCCCGACAGCGAAGGTGTGTATGCCTCGAGGGCCCTGACGACTACCTCGGCTTCGATCTCAACCGTCTGTTGTTGCGCATTCCCGCCGCGAGCAACAGCGCTGACTCGGCCGTTGTCCGCACTCACAGCTGCAACGCCTTCGATGATGCGGACCCCGCGGGCTGCGGCTGCGGCTGCTAAGCCAGTCACCAGCTTTGCCGGTTGGATGCTGGCGCAGTGGGGGGTGAAGGTACCGCCTAGAAGTTGATCCATCCGCGCGATGTTCATTGCCGTGAAGACCGGCGCCCACTGCATGTCCGCATCAGCGGCACCCCAGGTGCGTGCGTATGCCACATCCTCATGGGCGCGTTTCTCGTGAAGCGGGCTGCGGGCGGCCATGAAGGTTCCGCGTCGCTGGTAGTCGGCGTCGATTCCGAAATGCGTCAAGGACTCTTCGAAGTCTTGGACGGTTTGGCGCAGGAAGGCCATTGCTTCTTTGGCCCGCTGGCGGCCGGCCTCGCCGCCGCCTGCCATCTGTGCGAGCTTCTCGCCGGAGGCCGGCAACAGGGCGGAAACCCAACCGCCGTTTCGGGAGCTAGCGCCGAATCCGATGTGCTCTGCCTCCAGCACCACCACATCGAAGGTGGGCTGCAGTTCCTTCAGCCACAGGGCAGTCCACAAGCCCGTGTAACCGCCGCCAAGGATGACGACATCCGCGCGCGATGGAATGTCATCGACACCCAGATAACGACTCCAGGTTGCGCCGTCATGCCACATCACCGACGGTTCTGCGTCGGCCAGAGCTGCGAGCGCGGCGGCTGAAGTTCTCACGGCCGCCATTGCGCCATGTAGGCAGGTATTCCAGCGCTGACATGTGATTCCGCGATCGGATCGCCGAACATCGACTGAACTGGAATCACGCCGGTCCACCGGTCTGCGCGCTTGTCGCCATCATCTTCGTTGACTCCCTCGGCGCGACGCTTCATGCTGAGTTCGGCCAGTGGCAAGCGCAGGAGCATGGTCGCTTTCAGCTCTTGGCCTGTGAGTTTGCGATTGTCGCTGTTGCGACCGGGGAAGAGGTGCTCGGTGAGCACCTCCAACACTGCCAGCTTTTCGTTGTCTTCGACGACCTGACAGCGGCCGAACACCATGACGCTTCGGTAGTTCATGCTGGAGTTGAAAGACGAGCTGGCAACCACCAGCCCGTCAAGCATGGTCACCGTGGCACATGTTGGTGCGCCTGCAGCAAGAGCGCGGAAGAGCTGCGAGGCAGTTGAACCGTGAAGCAGCATCGAGTCGTCGCCTTCCAGGCCGTAGGCGACGGGGACCACTCGAGGCATCCCTTGGTCGTCTGCGACTCCAACGTGCGCTACCCGACCCACGCGCAGCACCTCCAGTGCCTGCTGGTGCTCGCTGACTTGGCGGGTCGGCTTTCGCCGCACTTGCGTGCGCGGCAAGCTGGATTTCCTTGCTTCATTCATCAGCTGTCGATGTCGCTTTCCTGCGAAGGTCAGATGGCGGACGCGATTGGCTCAGGCCGAGCGCATCAGGTCTTGAGCTTCGGACAGTGACTCACGGATGATCGAGACCATCTTTTGAATTTCGCTGCTGCCGAAGATCAACGGTGGGGCTACCTGCACGACGGGGTCGCCGCGGTCATCAGCACGGCAGTGCAATCCGCCATCCCAGAGCCGCTTCGACAGGAAGCCGCGCAGAAGCAGCTCGCTTTCGGCGTCGTTGAATGTCTCCTTGGTGGATTTGTCCTTGACCATCTCAACGGCCCAGAAGTAACCGGCGCCGCGGACATTGCCGACGATGTCGAGTTCGAGCAGGCTGTGCATGGCATCGCGGAATTCGGCTTCGTGCTGTTGCACGTGCTCGATGAGTCCTTCACGTTCCATGATGTCCAGGTTTGCCAAAGCAACCGCGGCAGACACGGGGTGGCCGCCGTAGGTGAAGCCGTGCATGAAAATGGATGGGTTGTTGACGAACGGCTCGAACAGTCGGTCGTGCACGATCATCGCGCCGATGGGTGCGTAGCCCGATGACATTCCCTTGGCGCAGGTGATGATGTCCGGCGAGACGCCGAAGCGGTTCATCG
>JBEHCB010000129.1:0-3547 GCA_041192885.1 Actinomycetota bacterium | reverse complement strand
CGAAGCCCTATGCCAAACCCGAGTCGGCGCTGTTGTCAGCCGGCCCCCCTGCGAAAGAGCGGACGAAGGCGAACGATGCGGTGGTCGCCGCGTTGAGCGCGGTTTTGGAGGACTTCGCCGTTGATGCCAAGGTCACCGGATTCATGCGCGGCCCCACGGTCACTCGCTACGAGGTTGAACTCGGCCCGGGCACAAAAGTCGAACGTGTCACTGCCCTGACGAAGAACATCGCCTATGCGGTTGCCAGCGCTGATGTTCGCATCATCTCGCCGATTCCGGGCAAGTCTGCAATCGGTGTCGAGATCCCGAACCAGGATCGCGAGATTGTCTCGCTCGGAGATGTGTTGCGCAGCAAGGCGGCGGCTGCCGAGCCGCATCCGCTGATCGTCGGCCTCGGCAAGGATGTCGAAGGCGGATTCGTCTGCGCCAATGTTTCCAAGATGCCGCATGTCCTGGTCGCAGGTGCCACCGGCTCGGGAAAGTCCAGCTGCATCAACGCACTCATCACATCGGTGCTTATGCGGGCAACCCCCGACGAAGTTCGGATGGTGTTGATCGACCCGAAGCGCGTGGAGTTGGCGCTTTATGAAGGAATTCCGCATCTGATCACGCCGATCATCACCGACCCCAAAAAGGCAGCAGACGCGCTCGCATGGGTGGTCAAGGAAATGGATCGCCGGTACGAGGATCTGTACACCTTCGGTTTCAAGCACATCGACGACTTCAACAACGCGGTGCGTGGCGGAACATTGCGCATCCCGGACGGCCTGGAGAGGACATTCAAGCCGTATCCGTATTTGTTGGTGGTGGTCGACGAGCTTGCTGACTTGATGATGGTCGCCCCGCGCGATGTTGAGGACGCGATCGTGCGCATCACTCAGTTGGCGCGCGCGGCGGGCATCCACCTGGTGCTGGCAACTCAGCGGCCGAGCGTCGATGTCGTGACGGGTTTGATCAAGGCCAATGTGCCCAGCCGACTTGCATTTGCCACTTCCAGCGTCACCGATTCACGAGTGATCCTCGACCAGCCGGGCGCTGAGAAGCTGGTCGGCCAAGGTGATGGTTTGTTCCTGCCCATGGGTGCCGGCCGTTCGATGCGCATCCAAGGCGCATTCGTGCCGGAGAGTGAGATTCGCGCAGTGGTCTCGCACTGTCGCAAGCAACGCGACCCCGAGTACCGCGATGATGTGACCGCGCCAGCCAAAGCATCCGCGGATGTCAGCACGGACATCGGGGATGACCTGGAGCTGCTCGTCCAGGCAACTGAGCTGGTGGTGTCCACGCAGTTCGGCTCGACGTCCATGTTGCAGCGAAAGCTGCGGGTGGGCTTCGCCAAGGCCGGCAGGTTGATGGACTTGATGGAAAGCCGCGGCATCGTCGGGCCGAGCGAGGGATCCAAGGCGCGCGATGTGCTGGTCCGCCCTGAAGATCTTGATTCGGTGTTGGCGGACCTCAACCGCTGAGCCGCAATTAGGCTTGCTGCTCGTGACATCCGCGCGCCCCAAAGTGGCTCTCGTGACCTTGGGTTGCGCCCGCAACGATGTCGATTCTGAGGAACTTGCCGCCGCCCTCGCAGGAGATGGCTGGGACCTGGTTGAGGAAGCTGAATCAGCCGATGCCGTGGTGGTCAACACCTGCGGCTTCATCACAGCCGCCAAGCAGGACTCGATCGATGCGCTACTGGCCGCATCTGATCTGAAGTCTGCCGGGACTGTTAAAGCGGTCGTCGCTGTTGGCTGCTTCGCCGAGCGCTACGGCGAGCAACTGGCCGAGCAGCTTCCTGAGGCGGATGCGGTCCTCGGATTCGATGCGTACCCGGACCTCGGTGCGCGATTGCGCCGAGTCCTAGATGGCCAAAAGTTGGATTCGCACACGCCGCGTGATCGCCGCACTTTGTTGCCAATTCCGCCGTTCGAGCGCAGCGAGGCAGCAGCGCAGGAGTCGGTGGTCATCCCCGGTCATGGCACGGCCGCTGGCGGTACTGCGGCAACAAGTCACGGCGGGCTGACGCAGGTGCTGCGACGCCGGCTCACGTATGGGCCGACGGCGCCGCTGAAGATCGCTTCCGGTTGTGATCGGCGGTGTTCGTTCTGCGCCATTCCATCGTTTCGCGGGTCTTTCATCTCCCGACCGGCGCAGGATGTGCTGGCCGAAGCTCAGTGGCTCGCTGGGCAAGGGGTGCGTGAACTCGTCTTGGTCAGCGAGAACACCACCTCCTATGGCAAGGACCTCGCCGATGACCGGTTGTTGGAGCGGCTGCTGCCGTCAGTGTCGTCGATTGAGGGCATCACGTGGGTGCGCGCCTCTTATCTGCAGCCTGCCGAGACTCGGCCCGAGTTGATCGACGTCATCGCCGGGACCGACGGCGTTGTCCCGTACTTCGACATGTCGTTCCAGCACGCCAGCCCGACAGTGTTGCGGCGGATGCGTCGATTCGGCGGCACCGAGCACTTCCTGGATTTGATCGCTCTCATGCGCGGGCGGGCGCCGCATTGCGGAGTTCGCAGTAATGTCATCGTCGGTTTCCCGGGTGAGACCGACCAGGACATCGCGGAGTTGGAATCCTTCCTGGTGCAAGCGCGCCTCGATGCCATCGGTGTTTTTGGTTACAGCGCTGAAGAGGGGACTGAGGCGGCAGGATTTGCCGACGAGTTGCCCGAGGCGGAGATCCGTGCAAGGGTTGAGCACATCACTGCCTTGGTGGATGAATTGGTCAACCAACGAGCCGAAGATCGAATCGGCGAGTTGTCACAGATGCTGATTGAATCCGCGAGCGGCGGCGCGTACGAGGGTCGGCTTGCCCACCAGGCGCCGGAGATCGACGGCAGCGCCACTTTGATGGCGGCGCCCAATGCTTATGCAATCGGCGATTTCGTCGAAGTGACTGTTGTCGCCACCAAGGGCGCTGATCTGGTCGTCCAGGCGCGAACATGAGCGGGGTGGGGCCGCGGCTGTCGCTGAACTTGCCAAATGCGCTGACGATGCTGCGGTTGCTGCTGGTGCCGCTGCTCGCCTGGATCTTGGCGAGTTCGCGTGACACGGCTGGCAGCCTCTGGGCGCTTGTGGTGTTCGCGGTTGCATCGTTGACGGACCTGATCGATGGCCACATCGCGCGCACGCGCGGTCAAATCACTGCATTCGGAGAGCTGTGGGATCCCATCGCTGACAAGGCGCTGACGGGCGTGGCATTCATCTCGCTGAGCATCCTTGGCGAACTGCCGTGGTGGGTGACAATCATCATCATGGTGCGCGAAATCGTGATCACCTGGATGAGATTCACCGTGATCGGTGCGGGAGTTGTGCCGGCAAATCGCGGCGGGAAACTCAAGACCACGGTGCAAATGCTGGCGATCAGCATGCTGCTAGTGGCACCGGCTGCTGAGGATTGGCTCCCCTCAGCCGGTCATGCAGGATGGATGCTTGTCGCCAGCGCGCTCGTTTATGCGGCAGCGGCGTTGACGCTGGTCACAGGTCTCGATTACATCGCGAGCTGGCGGCGATTGGTCTCACAGTTACCCGGTGTGCGATGACCACGATGCAGCTGATC
>JBEHCB010000128.1:0-2529 GCA_041192885.1 Actinomycetota bacterium | reverse complement strand
CCTGGCCCAGAACCATCACCAGGATTGACCGACGCGCATTGGATCAGAGAACGAAGATGCTCCACGACAGTGTCATCGGTGATGCTCACGGCCCCATCCTGCCCGGTGATGGCGCAGAAGTGTGTGCCAGAGCGTTCGCGTCCGCTTTGATAGCCTTCGCGCGCGCCACCCCCAATGGCGCTCATCGTCCGGGTGGCGGAATAGGTAGACGCGCTAGCTTGAGGTGCTAGAGCCCGCAAGGGTGTGGGGGTTCAAGTCCCCCCTCGGACACACAACAGACAACAACCCTCACCTGCGCGCCGCAACGACCCACTGCTGCGCGTATCGGCACGAATGGATGAGATCCGTTACATGACCGAGAACAAGCATCATCCGTCCGTCATGCGCGTTCAGAGCGCTCTTCGCGCAGCTAGACACGCGGATGACATCCGCTGGCTTGAAGAGAGCGCGCGCACGGCTGCGCAGGCCGCTGATGCTTTGGGAATTCATGTGGGGCAGATTGCCTCGTCAATCGTGTTCAGCACACCTGCAAACGCGGACCCTGATGCCGGTACGCACACCTCAGACGCCAACCCTCATCGACACCCTGTCTTGGTGATCACCTCGGGGCGGCACAGAGTGGAGACCCGCCTGGTGGAGGAGTTCTTAGGAAAGCCACTGGCAAGGGTCGATGCAGATTTCGTCAGAACCTGGTCGGGATTCGCCATCGGCGGGGTGGCACCTATCGGCTGGCACAACGATCCGAGTCAGACTGAGGCAGCGGTGCTGTCCGAATGCCTCACAGTCATTGTTGATCGCGCTCTGGCTGAGCATGAAGTTGTCTGGGCTGCAGCAGGGCACCCTCACACGGTTTTCGCGACCTCTTTCAACGACCTAGTGTCAATGACAGGCGGCACACCACTGACCATTGGCGATTGATACCTGCTGAATGTCACGCTTGCTGTACTCGCAGGTCAAGCAATGAATTGCAGATTGCCCGTGCGGACGTCGTACACGGCCCCAGCGACCGTGACTCCGGCAGCTAACAGCGGATACGCCCGCACTCGCTCCACATCTTCACGCAACGCGAGCTCTTGATCGGTTACGGTGCGAATCTCCGCGCTTCGAGTGTCCACGCCGGAGGCCGCCAGGATCTCCGCATGGACATCGGCCTCACGCCTGCCGACCATCCGGCAATCCGTATGCGGCATCACCAGGATTCTTGTCACTCCCAACAGGTGCGTCGCCAAGATGAGTGTGCGAAGCACATCGTCCGTAACCCTGGCACCGGCATTGCGCAGGATTTTTGCATCACCGGCGCTCAGTCCGACAGCTTTGAGCGGCTCGATGCGCGAATCCATGCAGGTGACAATCGCCAGCCCTCGAGCGGCGTAACCTGTGAGGGACGCGGCTGTGAAAGACGCTGCAAAGTGACGGTTGCCCTCGCTTACATCAGCAAACGCACCGGCAGCGCTGGTCACGCCTGAATCAGTGTCTGAGTTCGATGCGGGCACAGCGCAAGTTAATCAACCTTGAGCGTGTGCGTAGGCAGTGACACGGCTGCTGTCTACACGGAGATCCCCGCTTCGCAGAACTGATCGAGCACCAGGTGCGCATGATGGACGAAAGCGCTGGCGAATGGCACTATCTGCGACCGTGCCAACACCGCAACTGGACCCTGAATTCGCCTGCCTCCCCCTTGATGCTGCAACTGACGCGGCGATAGCAAGTGCCTTGGCGCTTGGGGCCCAACATGCCGATGTGCGCATCATCCGCACGCGTACGGGCTTGCTGTCCACCCGCGACGCGAAGAAGGAATCCGGCCTTGATGACGCTGCGTTGAGCATGGGTTTGCGCGTGATCGCCGATGGATGTTGGGGTTTCGCGGCGACGGCCACCATCACGGCTGAAGCAGCGGCCGCCCTGGGGCATCAAGCAGTTGCCTTGGCCAAATTCAGCAAACCGCTGGCAACCCGCGAAGTCTTCCTCGCGAGCGAGCCCACCCACCAAGGAACCTGGTTCAGCGCATATGAAATGGACCCGTTCGATGTTCCCGAATCCGAGCGGCTGGCGGTGCTGACCGACCGCAGCGCTGAATTGATGTCAGCGGGGGTCAACCATGTGGACGCATGGATCCGCCAGGTGCGCGAATGCGTGTTCTACGCCGACAGTCGCGGTACCCGTGTGACTCAACAACGCATCCGACTGGAAGCACAGTGGGACGCCACGATCGTTGATGCGGCCTCCGGCAAATTTGAAACCATGTCCACCACGGCGCCTCCGGTGGGTCGCGGTTGGGAATATGTGTTGGGTGGCGGCTCAACAGTGGGCGGTGCCCGGCCATGGAATTGGGCAGATGAACTGCAGCAGTTACCTGATCGGCTGCGCGAGAAGTTGTCGGCACCAAGTGTCGAACCGGGTCGGTACAGCTTGGTTATTGACCCAACGAACCTATGGCTCACCATCCATGAATCAATCGGCCACGCCACGGAATTCGATCGCGCACTGGGCTACGAGGCCAACTACGCAGGCACTTCTTTTGCGACCCCA
>JBEHCB010000127.1:0-2577 GCA_041192885.1 Actinomycetota bacterium | reverse complement strand
ACGGCGAAGTCCTCCAAAACCGCGCTCAACGCGGCGACCACCGCATCGTTCGCCTTCGTCCGCTCTTTCGCAGGGGGGCCGGCTGACAACAGCGCCGACTCGGGTTTGGCATAGGGCTTCGCGGCTGGCGGTTTCCTCGGCACAGTAGCCGTGTTGCCCTCGCCTGCTGCGGTTGCGGCAGGCGATGCAGATGAAGCATCCCCGGCCGAAGCCGGCACAAGCGCCGGCAGCGGTGCCGTCAGATCCGGATCCCAGACTCTGTCCACCCGCGAAATTTCGCCGGTGGCGTCGTTGTCAAGTGCGGGCGCGGAAACTTCATCGAGCACCTCAGGTGAGAACTCTGCAGGGCTTTGGTCTTCGCTGTCATCACCGTCGCGATCAGTGGCGACGACCTGCTCGAACGGCTCGTCGCCAACGCGCGGGCCAATGTCGGCACCGTCGTCACGTGAGCGCAAAGCCGATGCGCCTCGGGCCGCAGCACGGCGGCCGAGCGACCACAGCCAAGCGAACCGCTCGGGGATGCGCGCGAACGGGGTGCTGGTGACGATCATCAACGCGAACAACGATGCCACCGACAGCAAGACATGGGCCACTGGGATTCCAACACCGGCGACCAACGGCGCCGAAACCAGGTAACCAAACCATCCCGCACCCGCATGCATCGCATCAGCACCATCGGCGGGCCGCGGCAAGCCGAGAGCCACATGCCAGATTCCACAGGCGCCAACAACCAGCAATCCGATGCCGATCGTCAAGCGGCCGGTGCCCGCCGCGTCCTGCGGGGTACGCAGCCACCGCCATGCAAGCACCAAGAAGATCACAGGTAACGCCAAACTGATGCGCCCGAGTGCTCCTACCGATGCAACTTCAATCCAATGGCCGAGAAAGCCGCGGGTGTGGAACCACAACCGTGCACCCGTGACGACACCCAACGCCAAGTACAGCAAACCGCGACCGTCTCGGTGGTGCGCTGGATCGAGGTCGCGCGCATCGTCGCCAACTCGTCGCACTGTTGAACCAAGTGCGCTGGCAAGTGTCATCCAGACCCACGCGATCGCCCGGCCAATCCCCTTTGCAGCGGCCAGTGGCCATGCCGGCTTCGACCGACGACCGCGCGCGGCAGCGCCGCTTGCGCTTTTGCGCGCGCCGGTCTTGGTTGCCATGTGGCAAAACCTAAGCCGCCACGGCGAAGTCTCTGGGGTTCACACGCCGCGCAGCCGCGCTTACACCTCGATGACCATCGGGACGATCATGGGCTTGCGCCGCAGTGCCTTGCCTGCCCAACCGCCCACTGCGCGGCGGACGACCTGGGAAAGCTCGTACCGGTCGGTGACCCCGCGTCGAAGGGCTGCCTCGACCGCCTCCCGGATCAGCGGCACCACTTCTCCGAACTTGTCCTCGCCTTCGGCAGATCCGCGGGCATGCACCTGCGGTTCGGTGACGACAACGCCTTCAGTGAGGTCGACAACCACGACCGCCGAGATGAATCCCTCGTCGCCGAGGATCCGGCGGTCCTTCAGGTCTGAATCGGTGAGTTCGCCGATGCTGGAACCATCGACATAGACATATCGGCATGGAACCGCACCGACGATGCGGGCTCGGCCATCGAGCAGATCCACAACATCGCCATCACCGGCCAGAACGATCCCTTCCTGAGGAACCCCCGTCTTGGCTGCGATTGCTGCTTGTGCGCGCAAGTGACGCCACTCGCCGTGAACAGGCATCACATTTCGCGGCTTGACGATGTTGTGCAAGTAAGTCAGCTCACCAGCGGCGGCGTGCCCCGAGACATGAACCAAGGCGTTGCCTTTGTGGATCACGGTGGCGCCCCATTTGGTCAACCCGTTGATGACGTTGTTGACCGCTGATTCGTTGCCAGGGATCAAGGACGATGCCAACACGACCGTGTCACCGTCACCAACTTCAATGGCGTGATTGCGGTGCGCGATTCGCGAGAGAACAGCCATCGGCTCGCCCTGAGATCCGGTGCAGATCAACACCACCTCGTCGTCGGGGAGGTTCTGGATCTCCTCACTGCTGATAAGGCAATCCGGCGGCACCGTGAGGTATTGAAGTTCGCGCGCGACGGCCATGTTGCGCAGCATCGAGCGGCCAACCAGGGCGACCTTGCGGCCGTGCATGACAGCGCTGTCGATGATCTGCTGCACACGGTGGATGTGTGATGCGAAACAAGCCACTATGACCCGGCCGCGCGCCTTAGCGAACACCGCATCGATCACTGGCTCGATGGCACGCTCGCTGTCGACGAATCCGGGGACTTCGGCATTCGTCGAATCCACCATCAGTAGATCAACGCCAGCATCACCGAGTCGGGCGAAAGTGTTCAAGTCAGTGATGCGGCCATCCAACGGCAACTGGTCCATCTTGAAGTCGCCGGTGTGAATCACCGCGCCGGCGCTCGTGCGAATAGCAACGGCGAGAGCGTCAGGAATCGAGTGGTTAACAGCGATGAATTCGCATTCGAACTCGCCGAATCGCTCGACCCTGCCTTCGCTTACGCGGATCGTCCGCGGCCGAATCCGAAACTCCTCAAGCTTGGCTTCGACTAAAGCCAAC